>JBJTAZ010000264.1:0-8080 GCA_046091085.1 Nitrospiraceae bacterium | reverse complement strand
CATCGGCCGCGAGAAATCGGGCCTCGATATCGCCTTTGGGCACCGCGGCATACCGCTGCCTCCGCTCGACGATTTCCCGATATTCACGCTCCGCCTCATCGAGATGTCCCGATGCCATCGCCCGCCTCACCAACCACTCGCGTCCGGGAAGAAAATTCGGCTCCAGCGCCACGCTGTTTCGAACCCAGGTTTCAGCCTTCTCCAGATCGCCAACCGCCAGATACAAACGCCCCAGTTCCAACCCGTGAAAGACCGAGAATGGCTCCAAGTCAGCCGCCCGCTCATAGGCCGTGATCGCCTGGCTGATCCAGGCGGCCCGCTGCCCGGAGGGAACCGTCGGCGGTTCTGGCGCGCGAGCCGCCGACGCCAACACATAACCGAGCAGCCCCTGCAGCCGGCCATCCAGCGGATTCAACGCGATGGCGCGGCGCAACTCCTCCGACGCCGCCTGCGCGGCCATCGGATCGCGCGTCCTCTCGAACATTTGGAAGTACGCGGCAGCGATCGAGCTGCGATACAGCGTCTTGCCGGCATCCAGCCGAATGGCTGTTTGGAAATCAGCGACCGCCCGAACCAGTTCCCGTTTCGCCAGCGCCTGCGAGCCGGACTCATGAAACATCCAGGCCACACCCAACCGCACTACGTGCAGCGTCGAAACGCCGACCAGCGCCACCGCCACGACGGCCCACAACCCACCGCGCGCGATCGGGATCGTCCGCTCCGGCGCAGGTCGACGCGCAACCAGGCGGCGCGCCGACAGGATGATTCCCACACAGAGCGTCACGAGAATCGCGATGGCCGGCTCGTGCAGGTTGGAATCCACCGCCGCATGGACGAGGATGCCCGTCAATCCCGCGCTGATACCGACGAGAAGTCCGCGCTGCCAACGCCTCAGCCGTTGCGCCAACATCGCACCTGCTTCCCGCGTGACGGCCGCCACGCCCCCGATGAACAGAAGCAGTCCGCCCCATCCCAGCTCAACACCCATTTGCAGGTACTCGCTGTGCGGCGTCTGAGCCACCTTGCCGTAACGGACGATGTCACCTTCCAACGGAAAGGCATAGCGAGGATACAGGTATTGGTACAGCCCCAGTCCAACGCCGAATGGATGATCCCCCATTTCTCGAGCTGCGCTTTCCCACATCTGCCAACGGGCATAGCTGATCGAAGAGCCTGTCGCATACTCCGTATACTGGGCCACAAGCCGCTCGCGCAGCGGGTTCGGCGTCAGCAGGCTCACCAACACTGCCGCCATCAGCACGACCGCCCCTTTGCGACCAAATCGCATACCGGCAACCAATAGGGCCCCGGTGACCAGCGCCAGCATCCCGCCTCGAGACCCGGTCCATACAATAGCCAGCAATAACAGGGCCAAGATCACCACCGTGGCGGTCTGTGCGACCAGGCGGTTCCCGAGACGCTGCCGATTGAAGCCCTGTCGATCGTAGCAGAGGCAACCAAACACGACGGTCCAGATTGCTGAGAGGTACCCGGCTAAGAAATTGGGGTTAAAAAATGTCCCGTCCGGCCGCGGCTCGCCGAACCACCACCCCTCAGCCAACGCCCAGCTTGCCTCGAACAGCCCCATGCCGACGAGCACGCTCAGCAATATTGCAACAGATCTCCATGTCGTCAGCGCACAGACCAGCATATGCAAGAGCACCGCGTACCCAATCAGCACCACCAGCCACTGCATGCTCTGATTGACATAAGAAGAGACTGCTGTTGAGACGGCGGCCAGTCCGAGAAACGCCGCGACAATTGGGCCGCCCCGAAGCACCGGAAAGACCAAGCCCCCACTCCGAATCCCGTCAGCCAAATAGAGGCTCGTCAAGGACAGGAGCATGAGCCGGATCAGCATCGCCGCCAGATGGGTTGTGCCGCCCTCGGACAACGGTGGGACCACGAGCAACCCGCTCAATAGGACTATTTCGGCTATCGAGGTAATCGAAGAGCGCGCAGGGGAAGGGCTAGTGCACCGTGGAAACGCTATGGACTGAAGGAGACCGTCGCAGAGAAAGAAGCTTCTGATGCTCACATCCGTCAATGAATCGTTCAGGGAGAAAGCGCAAGAGCCGACCGCTGCATCAACACCGAAGGCGGAGGGGACTTGCGGCCCCTCCGCCTTCTCACGAACCGCTAGACCTTAGACGTCGTTCGCGTCAGGAACTTGCAGGTTCATCTTGATGTCGTTCACGTGCCAATTATCCGTCTGGGCATCGCCGTCGATGTTCCCGACGGCCGTGGCAGTGAACATGGCCCCAATGCCGGATCCAGGCGTTGTTTGTCCAGCCGTGACATAGGTGCCGGTCGGCGCCAAGCAATTGGTGTTGCCGGTCGTGCTGCCCGATCCGGTACAGTACATGCTGGTCCCGGCGACCGTACCTTCTCCGACTGCCGTACCAGCCGTTGCACTAGCTGTCAACGGGCTCCGATACGTATACCGGTTAGTCATGCCGGCGAGCTGAAACCCGACCTCGGCAAACGTGCCATACTTGGAGTTTTCGCCCAGATACGAGGTCTCAGACACGAACACACCGCCCAAGTTGGTTTTCGCTTCGGACTGGCGAGCCTTGGCTTGATACTGCAGGAAGTTGGGGATCGCGATGGCAGCCAAAATACCGATGATGGCCACCACGATCATCAACTCAATGAGCGTAAAGCCTTTGTGGTCACGAATTGTCTTCAGCATACGAAGCCCTCCTTGTTGTCCACGGCGCCGGCAATTGCTTAGCCGACACACTGACTATTTGATTCCCAAATCTACGCCTACGCGAAAAATTCCGAATGTCCCTGGGAAGAATGCACCTTCCATGCCGAAGACGATATCCCTATAAAATGCCGCTAACCAAAATACTTTCAATACGTTATGAAATCAGAAAGAAAACGCCCAAGTACGCCCCTCAATAAATATCCGTTTTTCGTCACTTAGCGCAAAAATTTGCCATGGCCTTAGGACGTAACATCATTCACATCAGGGGTAAGGACTCCCTGCTTCCGGTCATTGACATGCCACTGGTCAATCGTTCCATCCGCGTCCAGGTTTGCCGTCGCAGTAGCCGTGAACTCTTGTAAATTGGAACGGGCGGGGACACCGGTATTGTCCGATGCCACGGGTCCGATTGCCGCAGGGATGACCTGCACTGCGCCCGTGCTCAAGCCAGCGGAGTTGGTTAGTTCGGCACGGTAGCTATAGCGATTGGTCGCGGCGGCGAGGCTGAAACCGGCCTCGGTAAAGTTGCTATACCGGTCGTATGCGCCAAAGAAGGCCGTCTCGGTCACGAAGATAGCCCCCAGGTTCACCGCGGCCTCGGCTTGCCTCGCTTTTGCTTGGAACCGCATTAAGGTAGGGATGGCGATGCCGGCGAGGATACCGAGGATCCCCAGCGCGATCATGAGTTCAATGAGGGAATACCCCCGCTGACCGCCACACTTGTCCAAGAAAGACGCGCCTTCCGGTAAGGATTAAGCAACATTCCCATGCTGGATAGGTTGAGTGAGCCTATAGCATGAGCAGACTTATGGCAAGCAGATTTCATGCCATAGCGCTTTGGGCTTAATTTAATTGGAGGGACTGACTGAATACTGACAAGGAGAACGCCAACTCTATAGCTGTTACGGCATAGCTTTGGACTGGTCCGTCCGTTCCGTCGAAACGCGCCGCTTAGCCTGTCGAACGCGTTCCTCCATCGTGGCATCCCCCATCCCTTGCATACGGAACCGCTCGATCAACTTGAGGTTGGTGGGATCCAATTCCAGCGAATGGAGCCAGGCTTCGCGGGCTTCCGCTGTGAGACTCTGTTTCAAGTAAATCTCGCCCAGGTGTTCGTAGATGACCGGATCGTCGTGGACCAGCGAAGCGGCCCGCTTCATCTCCGCCAACGCATCGTCGAACTGCCCGAGTTTGAAAAAGGCCCAGCCGAGGCTGTCCACGTAGTAGCCATTATTGGGCTTCAACGATACGGCGCGCTTGATCAGCAAGAGGGCCTCGTCGATCTTCACGCCACGCTCCGTATAGCTGTACCCCAGGTAATTCAATGCATCCGCATGGTGAGGATCGAGCCGGAGCGTCGCCTCCATTGCCCGTACAACCTCCTCAAAGCGATCCAGCTTGTCGTAGGCCGTTCCCAGGTTGAAGTGCAGATCCGGATTGCCGGGATTGTACCGAATGCCTTCTTCGAAGACCTGCGAGGCTTTGGCATATTGCTCGGTCTGCAGGTAGGTCAACCCCAACAGCAGGTGCACATCCGGCTGCCGCGGGTTGAGCTTGACCGCTTCCGAGAAATGGGTCACGGCTTCCGGATAGCGCTTGAGCCGGTATTGCAAGAAACCCATGTGCATGTGGCCATCGATGTAGGCCGGCTGCAGCGAAAGATTCTGCTCATACGCCGCAAGGGCCTGCGGGTAGTCTTTGGCTTCCTCATACATCAAGCCTAGATAGTCCCGCACCCGAAGTTCGCCGGGACGCACCGCCAGGATTTTATTCAGCTGCGCGATCGCCTTGGGATAGTCCTTGAGCTCCCCATAGATCAGTCCGACTCGCAATTGCGCATCCAAGTCGTCCGGATCATGGGCAAGCGCTACGCCCAATTCCGTCAACGCATCCGCATAGGCCTTGTCCGCAATATAAAGCCGAATCAGATGTTGTCGCACATCGCGGCTATTGGGGTTCACGACGCTCAGATATTGGCGATAGACCCCGACGGCCTTGGCATGCTGCTGCTGCGACTCATACACAGCGGCCAGCGCTATGTAGGCCGGATCGAATGATGGGCTGATCGCCATAGCCCTTTCGAAACGGCTGATGGCTTGCTCGAACCGCTTGGCCTCGACCGCCACCCGTCCCAAGTAGTAATAGCCGAGCGGGGAATCCTTTGCCTGCTCCATTCCCTTCTGGAACGAAGCTTCCGCCTCATCCAGGCGTTTCAGATTCACCAGGAGCAGCCCCTTCGAAAAATAGGCGTCCGAGTCGGCTGGGTGTTGTGCGATGGCTCGGTCATACAAACCCAGGGCCTTGTCTCTCTGCCCAGCGCCGGCATAGATCCCGGCAATGTGCACCAGCGTGGCCGTGTCTTGCACATCGGATTCGGCAACCCGATCGGCGAACCGGACAGCCTTCGCCAGCTCGCCGATGGAAAAATAGAGCGAGGCCAACCGCGCCTGGATCACGATCGAGTTCGGATCGCCCCGTAAGGCCGTCGAATACTCGCGGATGGCACGCTCCGCATCTTTCTCCAGCTCGGCTTGGTAGCCCAGAATGAAATGGTAATAGGCCCGGGGGTCAGTGGCATGGACAAGATGGGCCTGGATGGACGCAAGCCCAGGCGGCTTGTCAGGCATTGCGAGAGAGCCGCCCCCCTCCTTAAGAGCCGTGCCGCAAGAGACGAGAACCAGTGCGCCGGCGGCAAGACTCAGCCCTTTTCCAATTCCCACGCAACGGCTTCGGCCCGGCTGTGCAGAAACAGAGACCGATTCGTGGATAACTTGCGTCACGATCTGGCCCTCACCGAGCGATGAACGATGAAGAAACCCTGCGAGGCGGCGGATAATCCAGCCCACCCTCGGAAGATTATAGGGGCCGTTCAAGGAGGGTGTCAAACGCTCTCTCGACTCTCCAAGCTCTCAAACTTGGCAAACTTGTCATGGAAAAACAGCTGTCGTTTTCCAACCGGCCCGTTCCGATGTTTGCTGACGAGGATGTCGGCGATGCCTTTATTCTCAGTCTCCGGCTCATACACCTCTTCGCGATAGATGAACATGACCACGTCGGCATCCTGCTCGATCGCACCGCTCTCCCGCAGGTCCGCCAGCATCGGGATCGGAGGCTTCCTGGCTTCCACGGCCCGGCTCAACTGGGACAAGGCCAGCACCGGCACATTCAACTCCTTGGCCAAGGCTTTGAGCGATCGCGAGATATCGGAAATTTCCTGTTGGCGCGACTCGGAATCGCGCCCCTGCATGAGCTGCAGATAGTCCACGATTAGCAGGTCCAGCTTGTTCTTGTTCTCCATCTTCAGCCGGCGGGCCTTGCCACGCATCTGTTGCACGGTCAGCGCCCCCGTATCGTCGATGAAGATGGCCGCCTTTTCGAGCCGGCCCGTCGCCTCGGCCAGCCGCCACCAGTCTTCCTTTTGGAGCTGGCCGGTTCGAAGCGCATGCGAGTCCACGTGGGCTTCGGAACTCAACATGCGCAGCACCAGCTGCGCCTTGGACATTTCCAGACTGAACACCCCGACGACTTTTCCGTGATGGACGGCTGCATGCTGCGCCATCCCCAGGGCCAAGCTGGTCTTCCCCATGCTGGGACGCCCCGCGATGACGATCAGGTCGGAGGGCTGCAGGCCGGCCAGCAGATCGTCAAGGTCGTAGAAGCCGGTGTGCACGCCGGTGACTTTTGCTTTGCGCTTCGAGAGTTGCTCGACAAGGTCCAAGCTCTCTTTAATGACGTGCTTGATCTCGGTGAAAGACCGGCCAAGCTTGCCCTCGGACAGACGGAAGACGGACTCCTCCGCATAGTCCAACAGCTTGTCCACCGGCGTCATCCCGTCGTACCCCCGCGCAATGACTTCGGTGGCGGCGCCGATCAGACCACGGGCCAATGCTTTCTCCTGGACGATCTTGCAATGATATTTGATGTTGGCTGCGGTGGGGACCACCTGGACCAGCTCGGCCAGGTAAGCCGACCCGCCGACAGACTCGAGGTCGCCCTTGGTCTTCAGGTGCTCGGAGAGCGTGATCTGGTCGATCTCTTCGCCCCGTTCCGAGAGCTCCAGCATCGCGCGATAGATTTTCTGATGGGCCGTGCGGTAGAACGCCTCTTCCGCGACCAGTTCCTCCGCCTTCGCCATCGCCGCCTTCTCGAGCAGGATGGCGCCCAGCACACATTGCTCGGCCTCGAGGTTCTGCGGCGGCAGCCGGGGTTCGGACAGATCGGAAGGCGTCATGGTCGGTCAACCTGTGGCACGGCTGGAACGTTTCACTGCGAACCGCTATCGCGTATTCGGGGAGAAGAGCGCGGCCAAGTCCTTGACCGCCACTCGCCGGCGCCGAATCACGCGGCCGGCAAGCCCGGTCAGCACCAGGGCTTCATCCGACGGCCGGCCGGGAAGCCCGACGAGGACCGCCGACGCAGCGCCGAGACGGCGTGCCTCCGCCACCACCGCCTGCGATCGATCTCCGGCGCTTGAACGGAGGGCACCGTGCACGACGGACAGTCCCGCGTCCCGCAGCCGACCGGCAACCTGGAACAGGCGGCGTACATGATTGGCCTGCGCCGACACCAGCACTACACCGCGGGCAGGCAACGCGCCCCGACCTTGCCGCTCCAACGCTTGAAACAGGCGATCCACGTCAAATGCGAATCCGGTAGAGGGAAGATCGCGCCCGAACCGCCCGATTAAATTAGTATAGCGTCCCCCGCCCCCCAACTCGTACCCGACGCCCTCGGCAAACACGTCGAATACGACCCCGTCGTAATAGTCGAACCCGCGAAACTCTCCCAAATCCAAGACCAAGCGGTCCCTGAGTCCGGCATCGGCCAAGAGTCGGTAGGTCTGCGCCAAACGGTCCAGCGCCGCACGCGATTGCCGATCCCGGCCGGCCAACACACGGCCCCGCTCAAGCACCTCTTCTCTGCCATAGAGGCGCGGCGCTTCCAGAATGCCCTTGGCGGCTCTGGCCGATACCCGCTCCTGAGACAGAATTTCTTCGAGCCGGGGCAGATCCTTCTTGGCCGCGGCCTGCTCGGCTCGTTTCCGACCTTCCGCGGAGAGCCCGGCCCGGGCCACAAGCGCTTTGAAAAATCCCACGTGGCCCAGCGAAACGGTGAAGTCCGAGAGCCCCAACTTCCCGAGGCCGTCCCCCATCAACGCCACGATCTCCGCATCCATCGCCGCGTCATCCACCCCGATCAACTCGGCGCCCACCTGGAACAGCTCCCGGTCCCGGCCCGCATGTTCGGGTTCGTACCGGAAAACCGTCGTGCGGTACGACAGCCGGAGTGGCAGCCGGGCATCCACCGCCCCCATGGCAACCATGCGGGCGATCTGCGCGGTCACGTCCGGCCGCAGCAGCAGAATAC
>JBJTAZ010000263.1:0-4692 GCA_046091085.1 Nitrospiraceae bacterium | reverse complement strand
AAGGCTTTCAGCTCGCTGGGAAGAGCGTACGTCTGGAGCTTCGCGCGCGAGCCGGTCTCGTCGATGAGGTCGATCGCCTTGTCCGGCAGGAAGCGATCCGTGATGTACCGGTCGGACAGTTTGACGGCCTCGATGATGGCCTATTCGGTGATCTCGACGCCATGGTGCTCCTCATAGCGATCGCGGAGGCCTTGAATGATGCGAATGGTCTCGTCGATCGAGGGCGGCTGGACATAGATCGGCTGAAAGCGCCGCTTCAGCGGCCCGTCCTTTTCAATATGCTTGCGATACTCGTCTAGCGTGGTGGCGCCGATGCACTGAATTTCCCCGCGCGAGAGCGCTGGTTTCAGCATGTTGGAGGCATCAATCGAACCCTCAGCCGCCCCTGCGCCGACGAGCGTGTGCAATTCATCAATGAAGATGATGATGTTGCCGGCCTGAACGATCTCCTTCATGACGACTTTCAGCCGCTCCTCGAACTGGCCCCGGTACTTGGTGCCGGCCACCAGTGAGCCGAGATCAAGGGCGATGACGCGCCGCGACAACAAATTGTCCGGCACTTCCGACATCACGATCCGCTGGGCGAGCCCTTCCACGATGGCAGTCTTCCCTACCCCAGACTCCCCGATCAAAACCGGATTGTTTTTGGTGCGGCGGCTTAAAATTTGGAGTACGCGTTCGATTTCGTCGGCACGGCCTATCACGGGATCGAGCTGCCCGTCCTGGGCCAATTGCGTGAGGTCACGCCCGAATTCGTCCAATGCCGGCGTGTTGCTTTTGCGCTCCCGTTCGCGAGGTGCGGATTTCCGAAGAAAGGTGACCGTTAATTGCCGGGCAGTCAATAGGTTCGCGCCCAGGCTCCGAAGGATCTTGCCGCCGATCCCTTCTTCCTCCCGCAGGAGGCCGAGCAGAAGATGTTCACTGCCGATGTGATTGTGGCCGAGCAGTCGGGCCTCTTCGACTCCATACTCAATGACTTTTTTGACGCGTGGGCTGAACGGAATTTCGCCGAAGGTCATGGTTGTGCCTCCGCCCGGCAGATTCCGCTCGATTTCAAGGCGTATTTGCTCGGTGGATAGCCCCATTTTCTTGATGATCATGAGGGCGATCCCGTCGGACTCACGGAGGATGGCCAGTACGAGGTGCTCGGTTCCGAGGTAGTCATTCTGGTGGCGCTCAGCCTCTTCCCTAGCCAGGATGATGATCTTGCGACCCTTGTCCGTGAATCGTTCGAACATCCTTCCTCCTTCTGGTTGCCGACCGAAGTTGTTGATCCGGATGATGTAAACGCTAACAGACGGGAACTTCTCGAAATCGTGTCGTAATTCTATAAGCAGGGGGCTGTCCTGTCAAGCCCTGCTGTTGGAACTCAACATGGTGGTAAGCGGATGGTAACGGTGTGCTTGCCGGCTTGATGTGTCATGAAAAGCCGCCAATGACTCTTCCGGACGGTTATGACGCGTTGACAACCGTTGAGGCTCTGGCTACAATTCTCCCTACTTTCCCAATGCGCGCGCCTGCCGCTGCTGAAGAAGGGTGCCCGACTCAAAGCGCCCGGAGACCCATGAAAACCATCGGTATTCTCACCAAGCCCAAGTTTCCCGATGTCAGGCATATTCTCAAGGATCTCGTGGCATGGCTGCGCGAGCGGGACAAGCAAGTCGTGCTTGATGGCAAGACGGCTGCGTTGATCGGAGAGCAGAGCACCGTCAAAAAGACGCAACTCGCCGCCATGTCCGATCTGATACTGGTGTTGGGTGGTGATGGCACGATCCTGAACGCCGCTCGTCTGGTTGAGGAACAGGGGGTGCCGATTCTTGGCGTCAACATGGGCGGGCTGGGCTTTTTGACCGAGGTGACGCTCGATCAACTCTATGCGACGCTTGATCGCACGTTTGCGGGCGAGTTCACGCTGGAGGACCGGCTCATGCTGAGGGCCGAGATACAGCGCCACGGGGAACATGTGGCTCGCGCAACCGTTCTCAACGATGTGGTGGTCAACAAGGGAACGTTGGCACGCATGATCGAGGTGCAAATTGCCATTGATGGCCGTTTTGTGACCAGCTTGCGCGGCGATGGTCTCATCGTCTCGACCCCGACCGGATCAACCGCCTATTCGTTGTCTGCCGGTGGGCCTATCGTAGCTCCTTCGGTGCAGGCCCTGATCTTGACTCCCATCTCTCCCCATACATTGACGCATCGCCCGCTGCTGATTCCCAGTAACGCAACGCTGGAAGTGACGCTAATCAGCAAAGATGAAGGGGCCATGGCCACCTTCGATGGACAAGTTGGAGTGGCCATCACCCAAGGTGACACCGTGGCCGTGATTGCCTCGAAGCACGCCACGCGGCTTGTCCGGTTTTCGGACCGGACCTATTACGATGTCTTGCGGAGAAAACTGAAATGGGGGGATGGTTAGGAGCGAGCTGAGGCTCCGGTCCGGTTGCTTCGGCGCTGGATCTGCTCCAGCATTTCCTGGTTGGATCTGAATTTGAACTCGCCGATACAGTCGTTCGAGGGTCCGTGTTCCCGCTCTGCAGCTTCCAGTGCGCGCAGCGCCTCAAGATTCACCGGTTCCACCTTCCGGTCTTTGAGCATGACTTTGAAGTGGTCCAGCGCTTTGTTCAACGAGGCGCGCGTTTGAGGGGCGCACCCTGCAAGATAGCGGGCGACTACTTCGGCGCACCACTCTCCATCACGTTTCGCCACGCCTACCAAGCCCTCGCTAGCCTTGCGCGCCCAGCCGGCCAGGAACACTCCGTCCAGGATTTTTCCGGAGGTTTCGTCGTAGGCCAGAAAGAGCGCATCGTCCGGCTCGTTGCCAGTAGGGGCAGGGTTTGTCAGAAACACGCCGTGTTTATATGGGAGCCCGACCGTCTCGTCCACACGGTCTCCGACGGCAAAGACCACGCTGTCGCAGGGGAACTCATAGTACTGTTTCAGGCCAACCGCCGAAAAATCATTCCCTTTGGGTTCAAGTTTCGTTTCCTCGATTTCAAGGCCGCGCACCCGGTTCTGCGCGTCCGTCAGGACTCGGCGGGGTGAAGCCAGGAAACGGAAGCCCATCTTGGTCTGGCTCTTGAGCGGCTCGCATTTGGCGAACTCGGCGTTCATGTCCTTGAGCAGATCTTTCGAATTCTGGCCGACGGTCTGGAGTCTGGGCGCGATCCTGTCGAACTCCTGCGCCAGTGCCGCCTGATCGATATTCGCGCACACGGCGCGAATTTCTTTGGGATTGTATTTTCGCTCGGCCGGGCCTCGGCGGGCGATTGCCGTCACTTGCTCCACCTGTTTATACCGTACGAGCCAGTGGGCAATATCCACCATCACGTCGCCCACTCCAATCACGGCAACTCGCCGCCCCATCTCAAACGGTTTGTCGCCGTATCCGGGAAGACGGTTGAAATGAAAGACGATGTCCTTGGCATGGTAGACGCCGAGGGCCGAATCTCCTTCGACGCCGATGGTTTTGGTGCCCTGGGCGCCGCTGGCAAAGACGATGGCGCTGGCGCCGAGGCTTTGGAGGTCGTCGATGGTCAGACTCTTGCCGAGCCCTACGGTCACGTTGCCCCAATAATGGACGTTGGGCCGTTCTAGGATTTCCCAATAGGTTTTTCGCAGTCCGCCGCGCAGCTTGAGCTTGTTCGGAAAGATGCCGTATTCGGCCAACCCGCCGAATTTCACGTCGCGGTTGAGGATCACGACTTCGTGACCGGCTTTGGACATCAGGTTGGCGACCGACATGCCTGCCGGTCCAGCGCCGATGATCAGAATAAGATGTGCTGACGATGTCCCAGTCGACCCCATTTATGTCACTCCATATCGTTCCGCTCCAGCCTCCCCTTTTAGGCCGGAAGTCTATAAATTTTCGCGGACTTTAGCATAGGCCTGACAAAGTTGTCAAAATGCCCTGCCCGCGGCCGTAATCCCCAAATCACGATCCCGACGGGATGGCACCTAGGCGGGAGGGATGCAGTGTAAGGGCAAAGAGATTTTTCGTGAAGAAGCGAACGCCAGAGAATCGTGAGCAGGCTGAAAGCGCTGACTGTTTACTTGCCGTACATCTCCCGGTACTTCTTTTTTTGATCTTCGCTCATTCCGCCGAATGCTTGCTTGGCTTGCTCTTTCTGCTCAGGGGTTAGAGTATCCAGTGTTCCCTTCGCTCCCTTGGTCTTTACCATTGCCTTGAGCTTGTCCCTCTCATCCTTGGACAATGTGCTCGGATCATCCATTGCTTTCATGGCAAGAGAGGCGCGTGAGAGCATGGATTCGAGTCCCTGCGTCGCGATGGCAGTTCCCAAGGCGACCAGAGCGCAGACGCCGATCATGCCTGCAGCAAACCTCCAGTTTTGCCTGATTTTCTCTCCGAGGGTGCGGCGGCGGCGAATGATGGGGGGCGGCATGAATTGTTTATAGGTCAGCTCCCTGGATTTGTCAATGTTGCTCGCGGGATCGGATTAGAGGCGGTCCATCTGCCGTTGCGCGCGCTTCCAGTTCCGACGTTCGTCGTGGAGTAGCCATGTGCCGATCCGCACGGGCTGGAGCCGTGACTCGCGGGCCAGGAAAATCTCCATGGCAGGCGACGATACATGCGCCACAATCGAAACGGCTCCGTCTCGGTCGGTACGAAAAATCCGGCTGTGCTGCTGTTCATAGGCCTGGAGCACGGCTTGGGATGGATGCCCATAGATG
>JBJTAZ010000262.1:0-6594 GCA_046091085.1 Nitrospiraceae bacterium | reverse complement strand
GACTGCTTGTCCCGGCCATGGAGACGAATAGGCTGTTGTGCCCAGCTTTCCACTCCCGCCTGCCCCCAGGTCGTGATGTCCTCTCCCGCTCCGCGCTTACGGTCCTTTCCGAAGATGGCATCCACCTGCTCCAACGTCAGCCCCTTGATGGGATTCTCGCGGTGCACGTAGATGGCCACCGCATCCATGGCGATCGTGATCTCGGTCGGGTCGTACCCGAACCGGGTGTGGAAGTCCTGACGTTCCTCCTCGGTCAGACGGCGGGACGAAGCCAGCATCGAGACACGGCCGGAAGCCTCCGGCCCGTTATAGTATCCATCCCCGCGTCGGATCTGCGCCTGGTCGCTGACGAACTGCATCAAGGCCCGTTCGGTTCCGCCGCCCAGGATGCCGATTTTCGCCGCCGGGTAGAGTTGCCGGAAGCCGGCCGCCAGTTTGATGATCAGCGGCTGCATCGTGTCCGATCCCGCGATCACCAGATTGCCGGAGAGGTCCGCAACCGGGGCATAGGAACCGACGCCATGGTCCACGACCGGCCGGCTCAACACCTCCGCCTGCTCGGCAAGAACCGGGGCCGCGAGAGCTATGCCCGCGAGCACGCCCACGACAACGCCCAACGCCCACAGGGGCCACTCCCTCCGCATCCGTTCCCTCGTTCGCCTCATCGCCGTACCCTCCGTATCGTGAATCGTTGCCGCCTTCGACCACTCATCTCGTGGCACAGCGTAACCCTCCAGGATTGCCGGTCAATGACGCGACTGTTACAACCGTGTAAAATTTGGCAAGGCGGAAGAAAAGAAGACGGCCGGCACGCTTCAGGCCTACGCCTGAGGCAAACGAAGGGGGGGAAATTGCGGACGGAAGGCTCGGTCTCAGTTCTCGTCGTCTCTGATCATCCACCCTTTTTTCATGACGCAGCGCTCTGTCGCCTGCAGCTTCATATAGTTGTTCCCCTGCTGAAGCTTAGGGTCCTTGAGTATATCCAGCGAGCACTGATTATAATCTACCGCAAAGGCTTCCTGGGGTTTGTTGGGGTGCACCCAGGACCCGCCGCCGCAGGCCGTAAGCGAACCCAGAGTCAGACTCAAGACGACGGTGTGCCAGACCCTCATCATTTCCCTCCCCTTCGGTTGGATGGCGCACTCACGGGGGAGAATAGACCAGCCGCCATCAGGCGTCAAGCATTCCTGACGCAAGCCGGGCCGTACCCATTCGAACGCTTGCCAGAAGACGGAACCTCGGTGTACCCTCATAGCGGCGCTGGCGTAGCTCAATGGCAGAGCATCGGTTTTGTAAACCGACGGTTGGAGGTTCAATTCCTCTCGCCAGCTCCAAACCAAGCTCGCTCGTGCCGCGCACCTTCCCATAAGGGTGCGCGGAGAATACCTTCTACGTTCCCGTGCGATCGATCGAGAAGGAGACTCGTGATCAACAAGGCAGTGATACTTCTTATCCTCACCCTCGCGATCGCTGGCTGTGCCGGGCCGGAGAAGAAACCCTCGGCCGGCTTGCCCTTGAAGGCTCCTGCCGGCACACCGGCTGCGGCGGTCACGGCGGTCGACGCAGGGAACAATCTGTTCGCGCAAGGCCAGTGGGAGTTGGCCAAGGCGCAATACGAGGCCGCGATCAACGCTCACCCGACGCTGGCCGAGGCCCATTATGATCTGGCCCTGGCACTGGACCGACTGGGCAAGAAGGCGGAGGCCACCGTTCACTATAAAGAAGCGGCGAATCTGGCCCCCGGCAACCAGGTGATTTGGAACGCGCCACCGTTCCGTCAGTATGGCGTTGAGGTGCAGGACAGCCTTTTGAACAAGCGGAAGCCGCACCCGGATCCGCAACGACCCTATTGAAGGTCAGCCTGCAGGAGAGTCATGGCGACGCGAGATCGTGAATGGCCAGCCTATACCCAGTGGTACTGCTGCCCCGTCTGCCACCGCCTCTGGACCTTTCAGGGCACGGAGGTCGTGGCGCTGGACACGAAGTTTGCGCTGGCCGCAGCCAAGCCCAGCGACGGAGTCCCGTCCAGAACCTGCACGGTCTGCGAAGGCGACCGCACGGCGCAGGTCGCCGAGATCTGACCCGTCTTCTCGCTGCTCACGGGGAGCCCTTCACGCCTCACTCCTCCCCCATCTGCCCCCGAAACATTCGCTGGCGCCGCGACGAGCCGTGCAGGGCGGCGAACAGGTGTCCGCGAAAGATCAGCATCCCCACCGCCAGCGGCGGGGTCAGCACCAGCACCAGCGCGGACCCGGCGCTCTCCGGCAGGCCCAGATAGCCCAGCCAGGCCGTCAGCAAGGTGAACGGCAGGACCAGGACCTGGAAAAAATCCAGTCCGGCTCCCCGACCGAGACGTCCGGAAATGCCGAAGAAGAAGGACAGGCCCAGCGGCGCGACCAAGACAGCCAGCGGCAAGAACCACTCGATCCAATTCTCCAGGACGAACTCGTAACTCTCCCTGATGACGTCCAGAGGCGAATGGGGGCGAGCCTGATAGATGACTTCCGGCGCGGGATTGAGCAGGATGAACAGCAGCATGAAGATGGCCGCGGCGAGGAAGGGGCCGTTGGGGTTGGCCGCCATGCCCCGATCCAGCAGCATGATCGGGACCCAGAGGACGAACCCCACGCCGATGACCTCGCCGAAATACCGTCCGATGCTGTCCCAGATATCCTGAAATGTCATGCGCCTCGCGCCGGCGACCGCCTGCTCGATCAAGGCCAGCGTCGCGCCGATCAGCAGCGCATTGACCGCGCCCAGGATGAACCCGCCGATCATGCCCAAAGACGCCGCCACCGTCGTGGCCAGCACCATCCGCCCGGCAAAGATCACGACGGCCACCGCCGTCAGCCAGCTGCGTGTGAACGACTTCAGCGTGGCGCGCAGCGCGGCCTGATAGAGATGCAGCGTCGCCTGGACGATCCCGGTCATCGGTCCCCCGCCTTTCTCATCCACCAGGCGCCGCCCCACGCCAGAAGCCCCCGAGGCACCCAGCGGCCAAGCCAATCGGTCAGCCGGCCGCTCCAATGGGTCGTGACCACCGTGCGCCCGCTCCCCAACGCAGCCAGCGACGCCGCCACGACCGCCTCGGCCGTCTGGACCGTGAACGGGCCCTTCGGGTGCGACCCGGCCGTCACGTGGAAATCGGTGAGCGTGGCGCCGGGGCAGCAGACCTGGACCCGCACTCCGGCCTGGCGCACCTCTTCAGCCAGCGCCTCCGAAAAAGCAATGAGGAAGGTTTTCGTCGCGGCATATTCCGTCATTCCGGCGAGCGGCATGAAACCGGCGGTGGAGGCCACATTCATAACGGCACCGGCCCGCCGCTCGACCATGCCGGGCAGAAAGAGCCGGCAACTTTCGACGATCGTATTCACGTGCAGCCGCAGCATGGCCTGGACGCGGGCCATCGGCATCGCGATGAAGTCCCCCGTCGATCCGAACCCGGCATTGTTGATCAGCAGATCCACCGTCGGACGCCGCTCGCGGGCCGCGGCATAGAGCCGATGCGCGGCCTCCGATTCGGCCAAGTCCAACAGGGCGATGTCCACCTGCGCCCGATGCCGCTCGCGCAATTCCGATGCGAGCCGCTCCAGCTTGTCGCGGTCCCTCGCCACCAACAGGCAATCGTATCCGCATGCGGCCAAAGCGCGGGCATATTCGGCCCCAATTCCTCGGGACGCCCCGGTAATCACGGCATAGGGCCGATTCGTTCCTTCGTTCGTCACAGACACCTCCCGCGCGACAATAGTCTGGGCCGGCCCTTGGGGTCAAGCGGACGGCTCCCCTCGATCCGCGTAGCATGCCGGATTTCCTCCATGGATCGGTTGACTTGGACGCCGGCATGATTATGTGC
This sequence comes from Nitrospiraceae bacterium, assembly GCA_046091085.1. Taxonomy (GTDB): domain Bacteria; phylum Nitrospirota; class Nitrospiria; order Nitrospirales; family Nitrospiraceae; genus SYGV01. Next base: position 2,741 of record JBJTAZ010000262.1, on the reverse strand, counting down.
TCTACTAACTGGGGAAACCGGTTTGGATTGGTGCGCTGGAGGACCTACGATGGATATGAATCGCATGACGGTGAAGCTGCAGGAAGCCTTGCAGGCCGCGTCGGCTCACGCCATGCGGCGGAGCCATCAGGGTATTGACGTCGAGCATCTGCTCTTGTCCTTGCTGGAACAAGCGGACGGGATCGCCCAGCCTCTGCTCGAACAGGCGGGGGTGTCGGTTGCCGCGGCGCGCACCGCCGCCGAGCAAGCTCTCGCCAAGCTGCCGCAGGTTCAGGGCGGCGGCGCGACGCCGGGCCAGTTGCATCTGACTCCTCGTCTGGCCAACGTCCTCAACCGGGCCGAGCAGGAGATGGCCGGCCTGAAGGATGAATATCAGAGCGTGGAGCATGTGCTCCTGGCCATGACCGAGGAGGGAGGCCTGTTCCGCAAGCTGGGACTGACCCGCGACAAGCTGCTCACGGCCTTGCAAAAGGTCCGCTGCAACCAACGGATCACCAGCCAGGACCCGGAGGGCACGTACCAATCCCTGGAAACATACGGCCGCGACCTCACCACTCTGGCCGTCCTAGGCAAATTGGACCCGGTCATCGGCCGAGACGAAGAAATCCGGCGCGTGGTTCAAATCCTCTCGCGACGCACGAAAAACACCCCGGTGTTGATCGGCGAGCCGGGCGTGGGGAAGACCGCCATCGTGGAAGGCCTGGCCCAGCGCATCGTGTAGGGCGACGTGCCGGAAAGCTTGAAACAGAAACGCCTCATCGTGCTGGACATGGGCGCCCTGGTCGCGGGGGCCAAGTTCCGCGGCGAATTCGAAGAACGGCTGAAGGCCGTGCTCAAGGAAGTCCAGGCGGCACAGGGCCAAATTCTGTTGTTCATCGACGAGCTGCACACGGTCGTGGGCGCGGGCGCGGCGGAAGGATCGATGGATGCGGCCAACCTGCTCAAGCCCATGCTGGCGCGCGGCGAGCTGCACTTGATCGGCGCGACGACGCTGGACGAATACCGCAAGCATATCGAAAAGGACGCGGCGCTGGATCGGCGATTCCAACCGGTCCTGGTGGACCAGCCGTCGGTCGAGGATACGATTTCGATCCTGCGCGGCCTGAAGGAGCGGTACGAAGTCCACCATGGCGTGCGGATCAAGGACGCGGCCCTCGTGGCCGCCGCGAAGCTCTCTCACCGCTACATCGGCGACCGGTTCCTGCCGGACAAGGCGATCGACCTGGTGGACGAGGCGGCGGCCCGCCTGCGGACCGACATCGACAGTTTGCCGGCCGAGCTAGACGACGTATCGCGCAAGGTCATGCAGCTGGAGATCGAGCGCGAGGCCCTGCGCATGGAGACCGATGCGGGCAGCAAGGCGCGGCTGGAGGACCTGGAATCGGAGCTGGCGGAGAAACGCCGGGACATGGATGCGCTCAAGGTTCGCTGGGAAGCCGAGAAGGTCTCGGTCGGGCGCCTGCGCAAGATTCGTCAGCAGATCGAAGAGGCGCGCCAGCAGATCGAGCGGGCGGAGCGGGCCTACGACCTCAATCGGGTGGCGGAGCTGCGCTACGGTGAGGTGCCGAAGCTTGAACGCGAGCTGGCGATCGAGGAGCAGGCCTTGGTCAAGAAGCAAGGCGAGAGCCGGCTGCTCAAGGAGGACGTGGACGAAGAAGACATCGCCCTGGTGGTCAGCCGCTGGACCGGCATCCCCGTGACCCGCTTGATGGAAGGCGAGATGGAGAAACTGCTCAAACTGGAAGACCTCCTGCACCAGCGGGTGATCGGCCAGGACGAAGCGGTGCGCGCCGTGGCCGATGCGGTGCTGCGGGCCCGCTCCGGCATCAAGGACCCGAACCGGCCGATCGGCTCGTTCCTGTTTCTCGGGCCGACCGGCGTCGGCAAGACCGAGCTGGCCCGCGCCCTGGCGGTGACGCTGTTCGACGACGAAGCCAACCTGGTCCGCATCGACATGTCCGAATACATGGAAAAGCACACGGTGGCCCGGCTGATCGGCGCCCCTCCCGGTTATGTGGGCTACGAGGAAGGCGGCCAGTTGACCGAAGCGGTGCGGCGAAAGCCCTTCTGCGTCATCCTCTTCGATGAGATCGAAAAGGCGCATCACGACGTGTTCAACGTCCTGCTCCAGGTGCTGGACGACGGCCGCCTGACCGACTCGCAGGGCCGCACGGTGGACTTCAAAAACACCGTGTTGATTATGACCTCGAACCTCGGCAGCCATAACATTCTGGAAGCCCAGCAACACCAGGCGTCGCAGGACGAGATCCGGGCCCTGGTGATGGAAGAGCTGCGGCGGCACTTCCGCCCCGAGGTCCTCAACCGGGTGGACGAGACGGTCGTCTTCCATCCGCTTCGTGCCGAGCAACTGGCGAAGATCGTGGACATTCAACTGGAGCGGCTGCGGAGCCGCCTGGCGGAACGCCGCATTCCGGTGGCCCTCACGCCGGCGGCGCTCAAGCAGCTCGCGACGCGCGGCTACGACCCGGTCTATGGCGCGCGCCCGCTCAAGCGGCTGATCCAGCAGGAAATCGAAACAGCGATCGCGCGGCTCCTCATCAAGGGGGAGCTGCGGGACGGCGATACGGCAACCGTGGATCTGAAGGACGGCCAGGTGTTGGTAGTCCCGACGGTTCACCCGTCTACCGGGTGACGCCGGCCAGGCCTTGCCTGGCCGGCAAACCTGGTTATCCTTTCGCTCAGTACGCAGGGGTCAGGTATTTCCGCGTGCGGAACTGAAT
>JBJTAZ010000261.1:0-5922 GCA_046091085.1 Nitrospiraceae bacterium | reverse complement strand
TCATCTCAAAGCCGACAACCCTGCCGCTGCCGAACGGTTTGCCTTTACGGTCAAAGCAAAAGTCGCTCGTCTCGAATCGTTTCCCGAATCCGGCCGACCCGTGCCGGAGTTTCCCGGAAGCGGGCTGCGCGAGTTGCTCCTCGGCGACGATCGTGTCATCTACCGAGCCGGCAAATCCCCGGCGGACTCGATTCAGATCCTCGCGGTCCGCCACGGTGCACGGCTGTTAGACTCACCACCCGGGTCTTCATAACGCGCGAAGAAGAGATGTCGGCCGTTCCCCTAAAATTTATATTCCAATCCCAGCCAGGTGTTGTTGTCCGGCACGGAGCGCGCGGGGATGTTGGACACCCGTACAGAGCGCTGGAAGCCGGCCGTGAAGACCGCATTCGAGCGCAGCGTGCGGCGAAACTCGATCTCCCACTGGTAGATGTCTTCCTTCTCGCCACGCCGTTCGTCGCCGACGATCGTGCTCGTGAAGATATTGTGCTCGTAGTCCCCGCCGAGAAAGATCACATGGTGTTCGATCGGCTTGAACATCAGCCCGAGGGCCAGATAGTGGTTGATGTACGAGATGTCGTCCTTGGACTGGGGCTGGTTGCGCCCGTCGGCCAGGCCCCGTTCGTAGTGGTAGCCGGCCGTCACGTCCAGCCAGCGGGCCGCGGCCCATTCGACGTGGGGGCCGACGGTCCAGAGGGTGGTGTCGCGGTTCTGGAAGGCGGCGTTGTAGTCGCGCGAGCCGTAGCGCGTGAGCAGCCGCAGGGTCAGGTCCTCGGCGGGGCGGCCCTCCAGATGGATGCTGTAGATGTGCGCGGTGACCCGTTCGTCCGCCTTGACGCCGGTGGATCGCTGGGTGTTGCGGGCCAGGAAGAGGTCGGGCGCGAAGTAGTAGTTGACCCGCAACATCAGGATGCGGGTCAGGTCCTGTTCGATCTCGAAGCGGAGGGTCCCGTGGCTGTAGAGGGGGTTGGTGGCGAAGATGAAGCCCTGGGCCTTCACCGACAACTCCGTGCGCCCGAACGACGAGGAGGATGTGCGTTTGAGTTCCGCCTGCGGCTCGACGACCATGTCCGAGCCCTGGCCGGTCACGTCCACGACCGGCTGGGTCGGGTCTTCCATCAGGGCGAGGCGGCGGGAGGCGGAGAAGAGCGAAACGTCGTCCGTGTAGAATCAGGTCGGACCGGCCGTCACCACGTACCCAGCCAGCCCCGGCACCCGGCATAGGAGGAGAAGCTGGCAATACTCAGACAAGCACCGTGTGGACGAGATGTTCGACCATGGCCCCGGATCAGAAAATCCAGTGCCAGATCGTCGAGAGCCAATGCTTGATCGTGGCAATCAGGCCCAGGTCTTCCTGGGCGGGGACTGAGGACGGAGCCTGCCCCGGCGCAGCCTTCGGGCCTCCTTGCGCCTCTTGCGCCTTGGCCATCTGGGCCGGGGCTCCACCGGACGGGGCCGCTTGCGTCGCCGGAGCAGTCGGTGACGGCTTGCCTGGCTGGCCGCCCTGAGCCGAAGCCGCAGGGCGTGAGCTGGAGAGGGGGCCGCCCATCGCGGACGCGGCGCGCGACTGCTCCTTCAGATTGGATTGCGATCGGGCGACCAGGCCCTCGAGCGACGCGTTGCGCTTCTTGAGCTCGTGCGTCTGCCCCTGCAGCGACTTGTTCTGCGCGGCCATCTCCTTCAGCTTGTTATCGAGTTCCTTGATGCGGCCGTCCACGCCGGACCGTTCCTTGTCGCCGCTGTCGCGCAACCGCTGCACTTCGGCCGTGGCCAGCTTGGCTTCGTCGCGTAGTTGGTTGGTCTGGTCTTCCATGCCCTTGATCTGCTGTTCCAGCGCCCGCATCTGGGTCTGCTCGCGGTCCAGATCCGCCCGGGCCCGTTCGGACTCCTGCACCGCGGCCCCGTACTCTTCCGTGGAGACGCACCCGGCGGTGGCCAGAGCGAGCGTCAGGGCTACCGACAGTGCCTGCCCATGTCTCATCGTCGTCCTCCTTACCAATTGACTCACGCGATTTCGTGCATCCGGCCGCCAAGCCGGTTGGCCTCAACGACTGGCTAGAAGCAGCCGGCCATCGGACCCAGCATCTCACAGGGGTCGGTTTTTTTCGGCGCATGCCCGGCGGGTTTTTTAACCCGCAGCGCGAGCAGGGTCGGCCAGCCCACCCCCGTCAACACCTCGTCCGTAAAAATGTAGGGCGTAAAGTCGTCGTCCTGCGGCAGCCCCCTGGCGTCCGGCGCCTCGTCGGTATGGCGGGCCGACCGGAAGAAATGCACGACGACCACATGGTCGCCCGACGACCCGATCTCGCCTTCCAGGGCCACCGGGGGCTTGATCTCGTTGCTTTCCAATTCGAACTGCGTCGGTTCCAGCAGCGCCAGGACCTTGTCCCGCGAGTCGCCCAGCTTCACCTTGGTGGACTCGGTCTGGTAGCGGGCAATGGCCTCGTCGATCCGGCTGATCGTGTAGCGTTTCGACGCCTCCTCCAGCGCACAACCGGCGAGCGAACCCGCCGCCATCCAACAGGCCAGCAGAAGGCCGATCCGGCTCTGATTTACCATGGTCCCATGTGTTAGGTGTCGTTCCAATCCGTCAACGCCGTGCGTAGAATTCAGGCTGAAGGCTAGGCTTTCCGCGCCTGCCTGTCAAGCTTTTGCCCCGATTCTGGGCAGCTTCTGCTGCAACGGCCAAGACGTCGCTGCGACAAGTCTGCCGGGGAGGAGCGGCAAAAAACCTCTCACCCCCATTTGATCGAAGGGAGCGGTTCAAGCAAGCTCGGTATGGTGGTAGGATAGGGCCGGGTCGGAACGGAACCGTGCCGGGTGACGGGAGAAGGCGTTGGAAGCCAGTCGGCTCAAATCGTTTCTGCTGGTCGGGGTGCAGTTCGGCTGCCTGGGCCTTCTCGTATTCACGGGGCCCCGGCTGCCGGTGGGCCTTGTGGAGCAAGGACTGGTGCTGCTGAGCCTGGGCTTGGCCGGCTGGGCCTTGGCGACCATGCCGCTCCGCTCCCTCACGGCCCTGCCCGACGTCCGGGCCGACGGGGTGTTGGTCACGACCGGACCCTACCGGTATGTCCGCCATCCCATGTACACGGCCGTCCTGCTGCTCACGCTGGGTCTCCTGCTCAACCATCCATCCCCGTTGCGCCTCTCGGTCTGGCTGGTCTTGCTCGCGGACCTCTGGTTCAAGCTGACCTATGAGGAAACGCTGCTCGCTCAACGCTACCCGGACTATCCAAGCTATCAGGCCCGCAGCACGCGGCTGATCCCGTTCCTGCTGTGATGAGATGACGCGCAGGATTCAAGGCTTTCATCGGGACGAACAGGGCGATTGGGTGGCTGAACTGGAATGCGGTCACGGCCAGCATGTGCGGCACCAGCCGCCCTGGAGTAACCGCCCCTGGGTACTCACCACTGAAGGCAGGGCCGGGCGCCTCGGCACGGAATTGCACTGCAAGCGCTGCGACGAACCGGCCGGGACCGATGAAGAGGCTGGCCAAATGCCTCGGTCTTCTGTAGACTAACAGCCTCCGGAGCGACGGACGCGCGAAGGGGAGGATGACAGATGAATGGCCGATGGATGAGTGTCGGAATGTGCGGGCTGCTGCTGAGCGGCTGCGTCTCGTACGGCAACGCCAACCTGGCCGACCAGACGGTCCTCGCGCAGATCAAAGTCGGCGAGACCAACAAGGAGCAGGTGCTGGCTTTGCTGGGCGAACCGGACAGCAAGCGCGAGGCCAGCCTGGCCGGCTCGACGTTCGAGCGGTGGTCGTATCGCCGCTCCGCCTCCATGATCAACATCTGGGAATACATTCCGGTCCCCTTCTACGGGCTCTTCTTCCACGGCCTCGGCACGCCCGACCTGCAGCACGATCTGGATGTCTTCTACGGCTCCACCGGCCTGGTCACCACGCGGTTCTACACGGAAACCATCTACGAGACCGGCGGCCTCTTCACCCCCATGACCCTCGTTACCAACACCAACGTGGACAGCCTGCCGGGCCAGAGCGGCAAGCCGGTGCATTGGGAAGACAAGGTGGTGGGAGACAAGCCGGCCTACTGACCCAATTCCAAGACCACCGTGCTGACGAACGGCGGGCCCCGTCGGCGTCGGCACAATGCGTTGATTTCTTCCCGTTGACGACGCCTTACGGTTGGCCGGCCGCCTCATCGGAATAACAGAACGGCGCCCGGCACTCATCCTCCCAGGTATAGCCTCGTTCTCGCCGTGCCTCCGCCTCCCTGCCCATCCGCTCCAGCCACGGCTTGAAGAAAGAAAGAGAGTGGGCGGGTACAGGCCGCCGAGTGACCTGTACCCGTTTGGAAAACGGCGATAACGGGGACACATCGCTTGTAGATGTGTCCCCGTTATCGCCTTAGCGAAGAACAGGAGGCTTCTGGGCTGCCAATTCTCCACGTATTTCGGGTAAACTACATGACGAGACGTCGGAACAGTATTGGGGAGAATGAACAGATGAGTGGGAAAGACGGCGCCGGGCTTCGCCGTTCCAGGCGACCTCGCCGCTGTGCGCGTCGATGCCCTGCACGGCCACGTGCACGCGATAGATGGACTGCTTGGCTTCTATGTGGGGAGCGGCAGCAGCTTCATCCGTCGCGGGCCGCCGGAAGGCGAGGGGCATGATCGTGACGTCCACGAACACCAGAAAATCGGCGCCGAGGGCCGGCGCCAGTCGGAGGAGGCTCGCCGTTTCGCTCGATGAACCGGTCAGCGTGATCGATCCGGCCGCAAGCGTGTGTTTGGCTTTCTCCGCCTCGACGGTCTTATACCCGCGGTTGTGCAGCCAGGCGCCGGCGACATCTACGGCGAGATCATGATCCCCCCAGACATAGCCGATGGTCTGTGGATCTGGCGCGGTTCTGTGGCTCTCGTTGCTGGGTGCCGCTCCTGAGGCGCAGCCGCTCAACAGGCTCGCGAGCAGGAACAGGATTGGGCCGGTGGGCCGCTTGGGGCGGACCTTTTGATTCGATGGCTGCATCTGGCCGTCCGGCCGACGACGCAATAAAGAGGGGCGGGGTGCGATCTTCTGCCAGGGCTGAGGGGCGCGAGAGCCGGGCATGGTGAGAACCTCCTTCCGGCCGACAGGCTCTCGGCCGGGCCAGTGACGCGAACCCGTTAGTGTGGAGGCGCCTGCATCTCGCGCAGGTATTCCTCGGTTTTCTTCCAGCGCCGTTGCAGCTTCTGATGGAACGTCTCGAGCTTCTGCTGCTGCTCGGTGGAGAGGCTCGGCTTCACCGCGTCGAGGGTCTTGGTCCAGATCGCCTCGACCTGGGGCTGCTGCTGGGCCCGCAGCGCCAGCAAGTTGTCCTGCGCCTGGCCCACGATCGGCGCCAGCTTGGCTTGCTGATCGGCGGTCAAGTCCAGGCTGCGTGTGAGCCGTTGCATCATCCATTGTTTCTTGGCCTTGGGGCCTTCTTCCCACCGGTTCTCGGCCTGGGACTGTAGGCAGTAGTGGGTGACGGCCCCGCCGATCAGCGTGCCGGATAGGAAAAGCAGGGCCAAGCCTCCCCAGACTTTCCAACGTGTCATGGCGTCTCCTTATTCTCCCGTTGGCTCACAGATCGGACAGCGAGGCGACGAGCGTCTCGACCGGGTCGTCGAAAAACAACGAGGCGATCAAATCCGTGCCCGCCGGCTGGGCGAGCAGATAGCCGGCCAGCAGGACGGCGACCAGACTTGCGGCCATGGCGGTCCGCCACACGAGGCGGTCTACGGGGACCGAATCGGCCGGCCGGCTTGACGGCCGGCTCCGCGAGACGGCTTGCATGACTCCCGCCTGCCAGCCGGCTCCCGGTTCGGGATCGGGCCGGGAACGGTGGGCCGCCTGCAGCCGTTCGAGCAGTCTCCGGATGGTCTCGTCGCCTCGCTGTCCGATCTGTGAGCCAACGGGAGAATAAGGAGACGCC
>JBJTAZ010000260.1:0-4402 GCA_046091085.1 Nitrospiraceae bacterium | reverse complement strand
AACCGCCCCCACGCACCTCTCCACGGAGGACTGCAACGTCCACGTAGGGCGACACCCGCAAATGTCGTACACGAAGTTGCGAAGAATCTTGACGCCGTCCTGCGTATGGGCGACTTCGGGATGAAACTGGAGGCAGTAAATCGGGGACGGCCCACCCACCGATTTCATCGCCGCGACGGGAGAACTGCTCGTGTGGGCGATGGAACGGAACCCCTTGGGCATGCGCTCGATCCGGTCTCCGTGGGACATCCAGACCGGCAGAGTCGGACCCAACCCCTTGAACAGGTCCGACGCATCATCCACCTGCAAGTCCGCACGGCCATATTCCCGATGCGGCGCCTTCGCCACGCCGCCCCCCAGCAGGTGCGTCACGAGTTGCATCCCATAACAGACACCCAGTATGGGTAATCCGGCCTCAAGCAAAGCCTTGGGAACCGAGGGCGCCTTCTTGTCATACACGCTCGATGGCCCACCCGATAGGATAATGCCTCGGGGACGTGACCCCAGAACAGTGGCCGGCGGGGCCGTGCAAGGAAGGATGTGGCAATAGACCTGTGCTTCGCGGATACGGCGGGCAATCAGCTGAGTATACTGGGAGCCAAAGTCGAGGATGAGGATTCTGTCGTGCCAGAGTTCCATGTAATAGCGCCAGCAATCAGCCGTCAACGTTCAGCAGTAATTGGGGAGTCCCACCCGGCAAGAAGCGATCCGTTCAACCACGCTGATGGCTGAAAGCTGCCAGCTATGCCCTACTCGGCCCAATCGGTTCGGTAATTGGGCGCTTCCTTGGTGATGATCACGTCGTGGACATGACCTTCCCGGAGGCCGGCCAGGGTCTGCCGGATGAACGTGGCTTTCTGTTGGAGATCCGGGATGGTCCGACAGCCGCAATAGCCCATGCCGGACTTGACCCCTCCCACCAACTGATAAACAACGCCGGCCAAGGTCCCCTTGTAAGGCACACGGCCCTCGATGCCTTCTGGTACGAGCTTCGAAGCCGGTCGATCACCCTGGAAATAGCGGTCGCGTCCACCTCGTTCCATGGCGCCGAGCGACCCCATACCACGATAGACCTTGTACGTCCGTCCCTGGAACAACACGGTTTCGCCCGGAGATTCTTCGGTGCCGGCCAGGATGCCGCCGATCATAACGGCCGAAGCCCCCGCAGCCAGGGCTTTGGTAATATCGCCCGAGTACTTGATGCCGCCGTCGGCGATCACCGGCACGCCGGTTCCGGCCAGCGCCGCCACGCAGTCGGCCACGGCTGTGAGTTGCGGCATCCCAGCACCGGACACCATCCGGGTCGTGCAGATGGACCCGGGCCCGACACCAACCTTGACCGCATCGGCTCCGACTTTTACCAAATCCTTGGCCGCCGCCGCCGTCGCAATGTTGCCCCCGGCCACTTCCAAGGACGGATGCTTGCGCTTCACCGCCTTGACGGTGTCCAACACGCTCTGCGCATGGCCATGGGCTGTGTCCCCGACGCCCATGTCCACCCCCGGCTTGACCAGGAGCGGCACCCGCTGCTCCGCATCGGCGCAGTCGCCGACCGCCGCCGCCACCCTCAGCCGTCCATGCTCGTCCTTGCAGGCATGAGGATACTTGATGCGCTTTTCGATGTCCTTGATCGTGATCAGGCCCTTGAGCTCGCCGCGCTTATTGACCACGGGAAGCTTTTCAATCCGGTACTCGTGCAAAATCTCCCGCGCTTTCTCCAGGCTGGTCCCCTCCGGAGCCGTGACCAGCTTGTCCTTCGTCATCACTTGCGACACCTTCAGGTCCACTCGGGTCTCGAACCGCAAATCCCGGTTCGTGAGAATGCCGACCAGCTTCCCATGCCGGGTCACCGGAATGCCGGAGATGCGGTACTTGGCCATGATCTGGTGGGCGTCGCGGATGGTCTGATCCGGCGCGATCGTGATCGGGTCGATGATCATCCCGCTTTCGGATTTCTTGACCTTGTCCACTTCAGCCGCCTGATCGGCCGGCGAGAGGACCCGGTGGAGTACGCCGATGCCGCCCTCCTGGGCCAGCGCGATGGCCAACCGCGCTTCGGTCACCGTATCCATGGCCGCACTGACGATGGGAATGTTAATCGTGATGCGGCGCGACACCTTCGTGTGGGTGTGCACCTCGCTGGGCAATACTTCCGACTTGCCGGGAACCAAAACGACGTCGTCGTAGGTCAGGCCAATGCGAACGTCTTTATCCAGCATAGCGTTCTCGTAGGGACGTGAGGCTTGACTGTGGCATGGGTTCCGACGTGAAGTTGGCGGAATCTATCACAGCCCCCTCGGAGATTCAACAAAGCGCCACGGCCCAAGCCTCTCGGCGCGCAGGCCGATCCGCTGCGAGCCGGTTCTACGTCGCGGCGGCCTTACCGGAAATCTCCGCCGCCGCTTCCGCTTGTTCCTGCAACCGTTCGCCGCCCTCGTCCGCCGGCATGAACTGCTGCACGCGGGTGTTGCCGCTGTCCACGGCAAACACGCTACCCTTGGCATCCACCGCGATCCCATAAGGGAAGTTGAACTGCCCGTTGGCGTTCCCGAAGCCGCCCCATTGGGTGATAAAGTTTCCTTCACGGTCGAACTTTTGGATGCGCTGGTTGCCGGTATCCGAGATATACACATCCCCGGCTCCGTCCACCGCGATACCCCAAGGAGAGCGGAGTTGTCCCGCTTCCTGCGCTTGCGGGCTGCTGGCATGGCCTGGGCCGAGCCCGCCGCCCCATTTGGTGATCAACTGCGGCAGCACGTTGGTGCTGGTGTCGAATTTCTGAATCCGGTGGTTGCCCATGTCCACCACGTACACAGAACCGTCAGACTGGTCCACGGCGATCCCGCGGGCGAAATAGAACTGCCCGTCGTTGGTGCCGAAACTCCCCCACTGCATGATGAACTCGCCGCCCATGTCGAACTTCTGCACCCGGAAGTTGGCGCTGTCCACGACGTAGATGTATCCGCGGACCCGGTCTACGGCAATGCCCCACGGAGAGCTGAACTGCCCTTCCCCGTTGCCACGCGAGCCGAACTTCATCAGATAGCCGCCCAACTTGCCGTCGAACTTCTGCACGCGGTGGTTGTTCGTATCCACCACCCAGACGTCCCCTTTGGCGTCGGTGGCGATCCCCGTCGGGTTGTGAAAGGCGCCGCTCGAGGAACCGAAATTCCCCCAGAGAATAATGAAGTTTCCGTTGTTGTCGAACTTCTGCACACGGTTGTTGCCGTTGTCTACGACGAACAATGAACCCTGCTGGTCGATCGTCAGCCCATATATCGGTGCGCTGAATTCACCGCCATGGAGCAATGAGGCGCCACGGCCCGGCTTGCCCCAGCAGGAGACGCAGAGATAGCCGGAGGTATTGACCAGAATGGATGAACTTGCGGGGACCGAGACATTGTTCCCCGCGTCCTTGAACCACACGTAGATCGTCTTGTTCCCATCCCCCGTGGACAGGGTGAAAGGAATCGTCGCACCGAACTTGTGCGCCGGGGCAACGTCCACCCAACCGGGCATGGCGGCGGTCGGCGCCATGGGGCTTTCCGACGCGAAGTAGGCGGCCACGCCGGTATCCACATCGATGGCCGACACGGTGAGCACCACGTCCGGAGAGCTGGTCATGAACGCCCCGTGATTGATTACCAGGTTGGGATTCTGCGGCGCGGTCATATCGATGAGCACAGGAATGGCCGTGATTTCTTCCGAGAGCGCGCTCTCCTGTCCCTCCCCATACACCGCAGCTAGTGCAAAGTAGTAGGGCATATCGTTGGTCAAGCCGCTATGCATGTATGGACTCGTGACGCCCTCGATTCTCGTGCCGGTCTGCTTCGTCACGCCGGGCTCGGTATGGAAATAGAGGTTATAGGACTGGGCGCCGGGCATCTCGATCCAGCTCACGATCACCTCCGTATCGCCCGGCTTGACAACCACGTTCCGAGGCGCCGGCTGATCGGTGACTTCCTTGGGCTGGGCGGTCTGCTGGGCACGAACGATCTCTTCCTCAGTCGGGGTGTACTTCAGCACCCGGTTATTGCCGCTGTCCACGACATAGACGTTGCCCTCTTTATCCACGGCGATGCCGGAGGGAAAATTCAGCTGGCCTTCGGTGACCCCCCGGTTGCCCCAGGCGCAGATGAACGTGCCGTTGCCGTCGAACTTTTGGATACGGTGATTGCCCTGATCCACGACATACACGTTGCCCAACGCGTCGCAGGCCACGCCCCAAGGCGCTTTGAACTGGCCTGGGCCCGCGCCTTCCTTCCCCCACTTGGCCAAAAAGCTGCCCCGGGCGTCGAATTTCTGGATTCGGTTGTTCCCCTCGGCCGCGACAAAGATGTTGCCGACGAAGTCCACCGCCATGCCGCGCGGGAAGAAAAAAGCCCCGTCGAAACTCCCGTCC
>JBJTAZ010000259.1:0-2858 GCA_046091085.1 Nitrospiraceae bacterium | reverse complement strand
ACCTATGCCTGTTACTGCCGCATGAACTTTCGGCCGCTCTTGCCGCGGGACCAAGTGTTGGCGACGAAGGAGTTGATCGAGGTGCGGTGAGGCCGGTGCCTGTGCCGATTTTTAGGGCGTGGGCTGTTCGGTCGGCGCTGGGGTTGTCGGTTTCTTTTTCTTCTTCAGCTTCTCTTGTTCAGCCAGTTGCTTCTTGATCGCGCGCAGTTCTTCCTTTAATTCCTGCATCTCCAGATCTTTTTTGATCAACAGATCCTTGACCGACTGAAGGTCGGCGGAAGCGGCGCCTTCCGCCTGAGGCGGCTTCGGCTGAACCGGGGCTTTGGCCGGCGCTGGTATGGGGGGCGCCGCCGCGCCTTGACTCTGGTCCTTTGCCGGTATGGGCTTGGATGGGGGCATAAGCTGGTGAGCGAGCGGCGCCGGCAGTTTGGCCAAGAGCTGGTAATCGATCACCACAGTCGTGGCGTTCGAGTCGCCGAAAAAGCTCGTCTGTTTGAATGAATCGGGTCGCTGGGCCGCTGCCGGCGTAAAGAGAACCTGGAGCCGGTCCAGGCCGGTCCGATCCGGAATCTGGCGGTTCGGCATGTTGATCTGGTCCGGTCTCGTCGGCCTGTGGTGAAATTCCGCCAGTGTAAGATGCAGGGACAGGCCGTGCGCATAGAGGCTCCCGGAGGTCGTTTCCGGTTCCGGACCGTAGGGCGGCGATTCGGAAGAACCGACCGCAGCCCCTTCCCGCTCCTGGTAGGCAATGGGGCTGACCAGATGGGAAACCCGGAATCCGACTTGCTGGGAAGGCCCGGCTTGAGCCAGGGCTTTGACAAGAGGAGGAGTCAGAAACCCCACCTCTTCTTCGGTAAACACCCGTGCCGGCTTGGGCTTGCTGTCGAAGATGCCCTCGACCGCGCTCTTATCCCCTACAACCTGGATTCCGCGCAGCACCTGCGCGATCGTCGCAGCTGGCAAGGTGATGGGATGAGCCGCTTGAAGCGTCTTGTCCGGCAAGGCCTCCAAGTAGATGCGTCCGTGCTGGCTGTCGTAGACGATGATCTCCGAACCGGCTGCCGACGCACAACCGGCCGACAAGGCGCCGATGAGCACGGTGGTCAGCAGGGAGGCGATGGGCGCAAGGGCAGGGGAATGCAGTCGGGTGGGTGGCCTCATGTTCGTACGGTCTCCGATCCCTCGCATGATGGGCGGCAGTGTACCACAAAGGCCGGTTCGGGCAGAACGAAAGAAGTGCAAAACAAATGTTGACAGCGGTTAGGTGGCTTGGTATAAGTGCGGCCCAATAAGTGTGGCGCGATGGTGCGGACAATGTCGTCGGCACTATTCGGCGTCGACAAGGGTGAAGGACAATGGCGTCCTTTTGGTCCAAGGCGGACCGGAAGGGCGTTTTTTTTTGCCGTGAAGCCCTCCGGTTTCGTGTCATTTCAACGGCCTGGGAAGATACGGAGGAGGTCATGGTGAGAAGATTACGAGCGTGGGGCGCTGTAAGCGTGGCGCTGCTGGCCGGCGTGCTCATGGCGGGTGTCGGACCGGTTGCGGCGCAAGAACAGAAGGCGGATGTGCCAAAGGTCGAGGAAGTGCCGGCGGAGCAAACGACGGGAGCCGGGCAAGTCATTCGGAAAGAGGAAGCCGGTGTCCATCTTTGTGCCGGCTGTCTCTCGGCCATCTATACCGAAGGCAGCAAGGGGAGCATCACCCCCTACGGACGCGTCGAACTCGATGCGATCTACAGCAGTCGGAACAACAACCCCCTGGACCCGGGACAATTCAATGGGTATGCCACAGCGGCCGGCAAAGGGAACAACGCCACCTCCACCCTGAATCCGCGCTACAGCGTGTTCGGCATCCGGGCGGATCGGACGGACGGGAAGCACACCTTGACCGGCGTGGTCGAAGTGGATTTCTATGGACAGACGGACAACGCGGGCAACCTTCCGCCCCGTCTGCGCTTGGCCAATGTCAAATATACGAACGACAAAACCAGCGTCACGGCCGGCATGGACTGGACGCCGTTGATGGCCCTGCACCCGGACCTAATCGACTTTTCGATCATGGGGTATGGCGGGAACCTCTGGCAACGTTTGCCGCAAGTCACCGTGCGGCATCAGTTCAATCAAAACCTCGAAGGCTTGGTCACGGTCATGCGTTTCGAGCGTGGTCTGTCTGCCTGTTGCGGTAATACGCAGGTCAGACCCACGACAATCCCTTCGGGGCAAGTCGGCGGCGGCCCGACCAATGTCGCGCCCTTCAACGATCCGGTGCAGAATCCCTACTACGGGGGGCGGTTGGCCTATAGCGGCTCAGGGACCATGCAGGGTTCGATGCTGGCGGCCAGCGTGGGGTACCGGTATTATCGGTCTGCGCCGATCGGAGGGAGCGCGTTCCAATCCGGGCGCGATATCAACTCCTACCTAGTCGGCATCGAAGCGGTCCATCCGCTTACCAAGAACCTTAAGTTCTCCGGCGAGATTGCCTACGGTCAGGCGCTGGGTGTGGAGTTCTTCCGTTTCAACCAGGAGTTGAATTTGACGACCGGGCAACCGATCCGGACCTTGGTCGGTTGGGGGCAGATGTCGTATGCTCCGTCCGGCTCGCCCAATACGTTCCTGGTCGGCTATGGCTTCGACAATCCCAACAAAAATGACCTGAGCGGGAGTACCACGAGCGCCAACATTCAATACCTGTCCAATCAACGGATGTACGCGACCTGGGTCCGCCCGATCTGGGCCGACTTCTACTTCGGGGCCGAGTTCCAGAATCTCTGGACCCAGTGGACCAGCATGGAACGGTTCTCTGGCCAGCAGTACAACATGTCCGTGTGGTACTACTTTTGACGCGACGCTGTCGTAACA
>JBJTAZ010000258.1:0-2695 GCA_046091085.1 Nitrospiraceae bacterium | reverse complement strand
CTCCACCTTCGTCCTCGCGGTCAACGACCTCGCCAGTTCCCGCCGGTTTTACATCGAGAAACTCGGCTTCACCGAGGATCTCGCCGTGGACGGCTGGTCCTTCCTGAGCCGGGGAGCGTGCCGGCTAAGGAACCGTGCAGGAATTAATTCCGATTTTGGTCTGGAGAGAGTGTGTAGTTCCAGACGGGTAGGACTGTGTGGGCTTGGAGGTTGAGGAGACGCATCTGGGCATTCGAGACCTTTTGGGCGGTGGGGAAGGACCGCTTGATCAAGCGACAGTTCACCTTGAGTCCGGTCTTGGTGGTGGTCCCTCCAATGAGTCCGACGATGGTGGGCAAATCGATCAGGGGCTGACCGGCCCAGTGCTTGCTGATGGGGCTGAAGAGGCGGTGTTCGGCGGGATTCCACTTTGAGGCGCCGGTGGGGTAGTGGCAGACGGTCACCTTCAATCCAAAAGGAACGACTAATTGGCGTCGGAGTTCCCACTTCCATGCGCGCACACGCGCGCCGTTGCTGCCTCCACCGTCGGCGAGGATCAGGAGTTGGTCGGCATCCGGGTAGTTTTTGCGTCCGAAGTCACGCCACCACGTGGCAACGTTGTGTGCGGCGAACGCCGGGGTGTCGTGCGAGATGCCGACGAAGACCGAGCCGTGATTCTGGGTCACATCGTAGACGCCGTAGGGAACAGCTATGTGGCTGGCATCGGAACGAAAGTCGTGGTCCAGGACGGGTGTGGGTTCCAAGCTCCAGACACGACCGGCGTTCTTGAAGTTGCCGACCAACTCCTTCTTCTTGGTGTCGACGCTGATGATGGGCAGGGCTTGTCGGGCGAATCGGCGACGTTGGCGTCCGATGCACTGGAACTGGAGGTCGCGGTCCGGGTGGGATTTGGAAAGGGACTTGAGGTTGGCGTGCAAGCGGTAGCCCAGTTTGAGGAGCAGTCGACGAACCGTGCTGGCACTCACGTGGATCTCCCACCGCTTGAGTTCCTCGGAGATGCGGGCCAGGCGTTTGTCGGTCCAGACCCCGCGGCGTCCCATGGGATCGCCAGCGGTACGCTCGGTGAGCAGGCTGGACAAGACCTTCAGGATGTCGGGCTTTTTTTTTCCACCGATGGCCGGCCAGCCCCGGGACGTCGCACGCGATCAGCCAGGACGCGATTCTCGACCAATTCGCGGCGGCCCCGGGCGACAGTCTCTTCATTGAGTCCGAGCAATTGAGCCAGTTGACGATCCCCACCCCGCCCGCTCTTGAGGCTCTCCAAGCCTGCGAAGAGTCGCCGCTGCTGTTCGTCGAGTTGACTGTAGAAGAGGACAATGGCTGCACGAATCGTCTGCTGTTCCTGGTCCTCGACCTCGATCAAGCCATGACGAGCCGCCAACTGTTCCTGACGTCGCTCTCGAGCCGTCGCTGTGTAGAGATACAAGCCGGCGTGCTCGGAGCGGTGAATCCGGCCCGCCTGTGTCAGTTGTCGCAGGACATCCTTTACGGGCACATGCAAGCGCGCCTCCAACTCGCCTGCATGGAAGCCGGAGGCGCTGTCGCGAACCAAGGCCTCCGCGGTATCCAACAGGCTGCCGTGCTTGGAGAACCAAGCCTCCCGCGCCATCCAGAGACCTTCGTCGTCGAATTGGGCGATCGTGGGAAGGGTGTAGAAGCCTCCGCGGTGGGAGTAGCTGGTGAGGTGTTTGAGTGGAGCCAGCTTCCGGAAGACGGTCATATCAACCCGGGTTCCCAAGGCTTCCTTCATCTCGGGCATGGTGACTGCCTGAAGGCGTCGGAAGAGACTCAGGAGTGAATCAACCGGGTACTGAAGCGGGCGCATATTGTTAGAATAACGCTTACCGCCTGATGCTCAAGCGTTATTCCAACATTTGGTGCAGCAACACGAGCCTTTGACTGAAAGTGATTCCGAGGCCTCATTTCAGGCGTTCCGAGACATTTCGAGCGAAACTGATTGGTTTGAACAGTTGCGGCTTATGTTGTGAGTCCGCTTTTCAGTTCGGAAGTAATTATTGCACGGTTCCTAAGTGACGCGTGGGGTGTTCTCTTTGCGGGACTCCCTCTCCACTGTTTTCAGAGCCCCGCATCGGCCTTGGGTTGATGCGGGGCTTATTTTATTGGCAGGCTCTTCATGAGGTGACTGCGAATGTTCCAGGGAGTAGAGGGGGAACAGAAGGCAACAAAGGAAACGAAGAGCACGCGGAGGATCCAATAATTCAATGGAACGGCGCGGTGCGGGCTAGGAACCTGTCGCGTCCGACCCGATCCTCGGTTTCGAGACAACCGTCCCTTGCCCTTCGTTCCCTTCGTTAGCTACTGTTCAAAGCCCGGAATGTCTGTGAGGAAAACGGCTCGGGCAGTGAGAGCGCAATGATCATTTGAATTGTCGAACTTCCGGGTGGAGATGTAGTGTCCACAGCCATGAAGATTCGAACACGGCTGCGAGCACGAGTGCTGGCGGTTGCATTGGGGGGTTTCGGCGATGCCCGTCGCGTGGGGGCAAGGGACGGTATTGATTCAAAACAATTTGGGGGCCGTGATTTCCTATATCGATTTCTGTGGGACGCCCCTCAAGGGTCCAGACTACAAGGTTCAAGTTTTCACCTACTCTGGCAACGCTGCCAGCCCATTCGACATCCAACAGGGTGACACGATGACCATAGCTGCCAATGGCCGTTTCTCGGCGGGTTCC
>JBJTAZ010000257.1:0-2830 GCA_046091085.1 Nitrospiraceae bacterium | reverse complement strand
GGTCTGTGAGGTCCAGCAGGTCGTCACTGGTCATATATCCGGCTTCTTCCAAGCCGGGAATGGGAATCCTGGAGGGAACCGAGCCGGTGGCAATGATGAAGGCCTTGGCGCTGAGCCTATGATCGCCGACCTGCACCTCATGAGGAGACAGGAATGACGCCCGTTCCTGGTAGAGGACGAAACGGGGATCGTGCAGCCCTTTGATCCGGTCTTCGGCAAACTCACGCACCAGCCGATCTTTTCGGGCAATGATGGCGGCCAGATCGGCCTTGAGCGCGCCACACGCCAGCCCGAACTCGCCCGCCCGTCTCATCAGCGCCATGATCTCCGAGGAGCGCAGAATCGTTTTGGTAGGCATGCAGCCTCGAAGAATGCACAGGCCTCCCAAGGGCCCCTGGTCCACAATGGCGACATCCGCGCCGGCGGCCTGCGCCGTGCGGGCCGCGGCATAGCCGGCCGAGCCGCCGCCGATCACGATGAGATCGTGCGTGGTCATGACGAACAGCTCACGATAATCTGTTTTCCACCCTCCGGCGGAGGTGCCGCGTAGGCGTCCATCTCCGGCTGGTCCGTGAACGGATCGCGCAGCAACTCCTGCAGCCGTGCAATCTCCGTGTAGTCTTTCTGTGTAGTGGCCCGCTCGAGAGCCGCCTGCGCCAGATAGTTGCGCAGCACATATTTGGGAGTCACCCGGTCCTTCCGTGCCTTACGCGCCTTGTCGTGGCCGCCTTCTGCCCGCAACCGCTCTTTGTATCTCGCGGCCCAGGCATCGAAGGCTTCCCGGTCCACAAAATAATCGCGCAGCGCATCGTTCTTGGCCGCCGAGGACTGCCTGAAATTCCCCAACTCCCGGAAGCCGTTCGTATAGTCGGCGCGGCTGGCCTGCATCAATCCAAGAAAGTCATGAACCAGAGCCTGATCCTCCGGCTTGGCGTTGCGCAAGCCAAACTTGGCCCTGATCAGCGCATCGTAGCGAGCGGCAAAGGTGGCCTCGTATCGGTCCAGCCCTTCCCGCGCCGCCGCTGGCGTCAGAAACGGCGAGAGGGCCTGGGCCAGGCAGCGCAAGTTGAAGTAGCCGATGTCCGGCTGGTGATGAAAGGCATAGCGGCCCTGGTGATCCGAATGGTTGCAGATGAAAGCGGGATTGTACTCGTCCAGGAATCCAAAGGGTCCATAGTCGAGCGTCAGGCCGATGATGGACATGTTGTCGCTATTCATCACCCCATGGGCAAAGCCCACAGCCTGCCACTGGGCCATCAGGTTGGCCGTCCGTTCCGCCACCTCGCCGAAGAACTTGGCATACTTGTCCGGCGCATCGGCCAGGTGCGGGAAGAACTGCCCGATCACGTAGTCGGTCAGAAGCGCCACATGATCATGCTGCCGCCGATAGAAAAAGGCTTCAAAGGAGCCGAACCGGATATGCGTCGGGGCCATGCGCAGGAGCATCGCGCCTGTCTCGATCGTCTCGCGCAGGACCCGCTCTTCCCCCGCCACGATGCAGAGCGATCTCGTCGTGGGAATCCCCAACCCCTGCATGGCTTCGCCGCAGAGGTATTCGCGGATCGTGGACCGCAACACGGCCCGCCCGTCTCCGTCGCGGGAGAAGGGTGTCTGGCCAGACCCTTTCAGATGCAGGTCCCACTTCTCACCCGCCTCATTCCGGACTTCTCCCAATAAGATCGCCCGCCCATCGCCCAGCTGCCCGGCAAATACGCCGAACTGATGGCCGTAATACATCATCGCGACCGGATCGGCCCCAGGCGGCAGGAGATCGCCGCCGAAGCAGCGGGGAAACTCGTCCCGCTTCGCCTCGTCCGGGTCCAGGTCAATCAAGGCCGCAGCGGCTGGGTTGAAACTCACCAGGTGAGGAGCGGGCAGGGGAGTCGGCATCACCCGTCGGTAAAAGGCCTCCGGCAGGCGGGTATAGGTGTTGTCAAAGGTCAGGTCTTCGAGACGACGCATGGCGCCTCACGATTTTGCCCGGTTGAAGGCTCCCATCATACCATGAGCCAACCGTGACGGACCGGGCCGAGGGATCAGGCTCAAGTTTGCCGGGCCACCCGCCGATACGAAAATTACGGGGACTCCGGACCCGGGAAACGGAGAACGCATGGGGCTGGGCACGTTCCGGACAGGATTGCTTGTCGGAATTTCTGTGTCCATGCTGCTGAGCATCACCGCAACCCTGGCCATCGCCTCTCAAGACCAACGACCGCTCCGCCTAACCACCAGCGACGGCAAGACCGTCGAGGGCGTCGTCCTCGACGGGACATTGACCGTCACCAATGCCTTCGGGTCCCGGCAGATTGACGCCACCCACCTCCGCGCCTTGTCTCCGGCCGGACTGATGCTGGACACAGGCCTCACGTTGACGGGAACCGTCACGATCACGAACGGGACGCTCCGCGTGGAGACGAAGCAGGGACTCGTAACGATCGAAGGCCAGGCCCTGAGAACCGTCCAAGGAGGCGGCACCTATGTCTCGCCAAGCGCACCCGGCTCAATGCCCGGCAAGATCCAGGGCGACACCCGGCCGCTCCTCCTCGGCAAATGGCAGGACAGCAACGGCCAGACCTGGGAATTCCTCAAGGACGGCACGGTGCTCATGGGCCAGATGACGGCGCGGTACCGCCTGCCCGATGAGCGGCACCTCATGGTGGAACTCAACTTCGGAATTGGGATGATGGCGCCCGGTTCCCCGGCCGTGTTGTCGGGACAGGGAATGGGACGGCTGTACGAGATCGTCTCGCTGGATCAACAGTCCATGGCCTGGAATCTCCAAGGCAATGCCATCACGCTGACGCGTCTCCACTAGCAGAGCTCACATCGG
>JBJTAZ010000256.1:0-5756 GCA_046091085.1 Nitrospiraceae bacterium | reverse complement strand
GTGCCGCCGGCCAGCGGCGAGATGGAGGTATCCAGCATGTCGAGCCCGCCCAGCACGGCCATGAGGGCCGACATGGAGGCCATGCCGGAGGTGTAGTGGCTGTGCAGGTGAATCGGCGCGCGGACGGCGGCTTTCAAGTGCTTGACCAGGGTGTACGCATCGGCCGGCGCCAGGAGCCCGGCCATGTCCTTGATGCAGATCGTGTCGGTGCCCAGGTCCTCCAGCTTCTTGGCCAGGTCCACGAACCGGTCCAGACTGTGCACCGGGCTGACCGTGTAGCAGAGGGAGGCTTCGACGTGCTTGCCGCACGCCTTGACCTCGCGCATGGCCCGTTCCATGTTGCGCACGTCGTTGAGGGCGTCGAAGATGCGGAAGACGTCGATGCCGTTGGCCGCGGACCGTTCGATGAACTTCTCCAGCACGTCGTCGGCATAGTGCCGGTACCCCACGATGTTCTGGCCGCGCAGGAGCATTTGCAGCCTGGTCCTGGGCATGGCCTGCTTCAACGCACGGAGCCGCTGCCAGGGGTCCTCTTTCAGGAAGCGCAGGCAGGTGTCGAAGGTGGCGCCGCCCCAGACTTCCAGCGACCAGTAGCCCACCGCGTCCAGGCTCTGCGCGATCGGCAGCATGTCCTCGGTGCGCATGCGGGTGGCCAGTAGGGACTGGTGTCCGTCGCGCAGGGCGACATCCGTGAGCAGCAGCTTTTTCTCCCGCGCCGACCCGACGGGGAGGATGGAGCGGGAGGCCTCACGGAACGGCCCCTTGGGCTGGCTCTTCGGCACGGAGCGAAGATGGCTGGATTTACCGGCGGTCTTCTTCTTGGGGGGTCTTGCGATAGCGCTGCCTGACCGTCCTTCGTAGGCGGCAATTGCCGCGGAAATGGCCACCACTAAATCCTCCGGCTCGTACTCGTCTTCATAGGCGAACAGGTCCGGATGCCGGTCGAGGTACGAGGTGTCGAAACGCCCGGCGCGAAAGTCCGGCTCCTCCATGATCTTCTTGAGGAAGGGAATCGTGGTCTTGAGCCCGCGCAGGACATATTCCTCCAGCGAGCGGTGCATGCGGCTGACCGTCTCGTCCCAGGTCCGCCCGCGCACGGTCAGCTTGGCCAGGAGCGCGTCGTAGTAGGGCGGGACCGCATAGTCCTTGTAGACGGCCCCGTCGATCCGGACGCCGATGCCGCCGGGCGACAGGTAGGCCGTGACCGTGCCGGTCGAGGGCCGGAAGTTGTTGCGCGGGTCCTCGGCGTTGATGCGGCATTGGATGGCGTGGCCTTGCAGGGTCACGTCCTCCTGCTTGAACTCCAGCGGCTGGCCGGCGGCGATCGAGATTTGGGACCGGACGATGTCCACGGCGGTGATCTGCTCGGTGACCGTATGCTCGACCTGAATGCGCGGGTTCATCTCGATGAAGTAGAAGCGTCGGTCCTGGTCCAGAAGAAACTCCACGGTGCCGGCATTGTCGTAGTTCACCGCATGGGCGATGGTGGCCGCCGCCTCGCCCATCTCGCGGCGCAACTGGGGCGTCAGGATCAGCGAGGGGGCGATCTCGATCAGCTTCTGGTGCCGGCGCTGCACGGAACAGTCGCGCTCGCCCAGGTGGATCACGTGGCCGTGCCGGTCGCCCAGGATCTGGAATTCGATGTGGTGCGGCCGCTCGATATATTTTTCGAGAAAGATGCTGCCGTCGCCGAAGGCCGCGAGCGCCTCGCGGGCCGCGGTCTCCATGTTGATGCGGAGCTCCGGGTCCGTGCGGACCACGCGCAGGCCGCGCCCGCCGCCGCCGGCGCTGGCTTTGATCATGACCGGGTAGCCGACCGCATGGGCGAAGGCCAGCGCCTCCTCGACCTTCGTGACCGCCTCGTCCGTGCCGGGCACGATCGGGACGCCCACCTTCTTGGCCAGCTCGCGGGCCTTGACCTTGCTGCCCATCAGGTGGATGACCTGGGGGGAGGGACCGATGAAGGTGATGCCGGAGACCTGACAGAGCTGCGCGAACTGGGCATTCTCCGAGAGGAAGCCGTAGCCGGGGTGGATCGCGTCGGCGCCGATGCGCAGCGCCAGGTCCACGATCTGCTGCATGTCCAGGAAGCCCTTCACCGGGCCGGGCCCGACCAGGTAGGCTTCGTCCGCCTTTTTGACGTAAATGCCGGTGGAATCCGCTTCCGAATAGATGGCGGCGGTGGCGATGTTCAGCTCGCGGCAGGCGCGGATGATCCGCATCGCGATCTCGCCGCGATTGGCCACAAGAATCTTCTTGAACATGGTCGGCGTGGATTGCATCGGTTTTGCGTCCGCGGCCCTCTCCGGCCCCGCCTGAAAGTGCGTAAGCTAGCATAGCTGTTTGAAGAAAGTCGAGAGAACCGGGGGGGCGCCCAGGCCGCGAAACGCGGCCTGGGCGGCGCTCGCTGCCTGGGACTTCAGGGGAAACCGGCTCGTGCGGACTACTTGGATTTGATCAGAAAGCCCTTGGAGCGGGCGTTGCCGCCGCCGGCCACGACGTCGATGAAGGACATGCCGGGGCGCGCCTCGGGGACGACCACTTCGATCGTCGTTTCATTGACGAGGCTGTACTGGACCGGCGCTGGGCCGGTCGCGCTGAAGGCCACGCCGTGGAAGCACTCCTTGGTGCCGAAGTTTTCGCCCTTGATGAGGATCTTTTGCCCCGGCGCCGCTTCGTCCGGCTCCACCTTGAAGACTTTGGGGCGTTTGCTCCGGTCGCAGACCGGGTCCTTTTCGATTTTGTTCGCGTCGAAGCCCTTGATGGATTCCGTCCCGAACATGCTGAAGCCCGTGCCTTCCTCCATGCCGCCTTCGGGCGCGGCGCCTTCTGCGGCCCAGAGAGACGGGGCCGGCTGGCCGGCCAGTTGGAGCGACGCGATCAACGTCACCATCAGGAATACCTGTCTGCCCATATATCCCTCCTTCTCGTGCATGATCTCGATTATGATTTCGGATCCATGGGGGTATAGAGGTCGTCCAGAATTTTCTGCCCTTCTTTCGACAGAGCGAAGGCTTCGAAGGCGTCCACCAGGGCGTTCGGCTCTTTCTTGGACAGGAAGAGCACGGGGCGGCGCAAGGGATAGCGTCCGTCCTTCACCGGCGGCTTTTCCGGCTCCACCTTGTCCACGGACAGCAGGCGCACCGCGACGCCGGAGGCCACGGCTTCCAGCGCTGGAACCAGCGAAACATAGGTCACGGCGGAGTTCGGGACCAGGGTGCCGGCCACGGTCTTGATCGCCTTGTCGTCCGGGCCGACGACTTTGGTGTGGTCGGGAATCTTGCCGGCGATGCCCAGCAGCTGCTCGAAGGCGTCGCGGGTGTTGCGGTTGGCGGGCCGGTCCAGAATCAGCACCTTGGTCTCCGGCCCTCCCAATTCGGCCCAGGTCTTGACCTTACCGGTGAAGAGGTCGGCGGCCTGCCTGCTCGTAATGTCTTTCGTCTGGTTGGAGAGGCTGACCATGATGGCGATGCCGTCCCAGGCCACCTGGGTGGCTTTGAGCTCCGGGTCCGGCTTGCCCATCACGGCCAGGTGCGCCTGCCCCGATTTCACCAGCTCGATGGGTTTGGAGATTTCGTCCCACTGGACGTCAATATAGGCCCGCGGGTTGGCCTTCTCGAACGTCCGGGCCAGCTTTTCGATGACGGTCAGTTCAGGGCCGTTGCCGACGATGATCATGGAGCCGGCTGCGTCGCCGGCGGCCGCCGGCCGGGCGACGGCCAAGCCGAGGAGCAGACCGATCATGACCCCTGCAATCGCACGCATGAAGCCTCCTGCCGAATCCAGGATGAATCGCGAATGAACCGGGCGCAATGAACATGCGGCATAATCGCCAGGAACGAAACCAAAGTCAAGCGGGGGAAATGAGGCGGGTTGCGAAGGGTAGATAAAGCGGCACGGGGTGCTGGGGCTTTTGTCGCAGCGAACAGGTCGGTATCGGAGAACGAGACAGCAGGGGGGCGTTAGTTGTTGCCGCCGCTCGAGTCGGGCTTGGGCACTCCGAAGTTTTCCGGGGCCGGCAGGACCCGTTTGCCCATGGCGGGCGGCAGCTTGGAGAACTTGTCCATCCGCTCGTTGTGCATGTCGTAGGCCTTCATTTCCTTGAAGCCCGGCTTGTGGTCGCCGACGATTTGGGAGGCGAAGGACGACATCAGCCTGGTGGCGTTTCTGGCCTGGCAATGCGGGCAGGCCGTATCTTCGGCGCGGAAGCTGACCGGTTGGACGACTTCAAATTGTTGACCGCAGCCCTCGCAGCGATATTCATATAATGGCATGGGGCACTCCTTGGTCGCGCACCTTGAATGGCACACAGTATACCCGAAACGATAGGCCGATGCGACCCCCCATGGTGCCCGTAAGGGGGGGCGGCGAGGCTCTTGACCGTTGCCCGATCCGTCGAGTATGGTAGCGCCTTCACAAGCTTTATCGGAGGAGGCGTTCCATGCCGTTGTTGTTGAGGAAGTTCAAGTTGGCCAGTGGGATGATGCAAGAAGAGCGGATCGACGATCCCGATCGGATCGAGCGGTACATGAAGCTCTTCGAAAAGGACGACATCAAGAAGCTGCAAGGCGGTGGGAAAGTGTTTATCGAGAAGGACGAGTGGCAGCTCCTCCCGTAAGTCCTACGAACAAGTGAACAGGCGGACGTGATCGGTTGACCGTAAGGCCAGTCCGTGTGCTCGCCTAACTAGTCCTTGTCACCTTGTAACGTTGGCTTGGCTTCGCATGGTCTACTGGATCCACATCGCCCGTTCGATCGACCGCGTCATCCTCCACAAGGAAAAGTGTGCCGAGGTGCCGTCCAACAACATTCGGACGGATTTCTGGGAGGGCGGCTGGTTCGACTATCCGACCAAGGAACGGGCCTTGGTGGCCATGGAGCAGGCCGGGACGACCTACCAGAAGATGTGTCCGCTCTGCAAGCCGTGAGGGAGCCGTCAGCCATCAGCTGTCAGTGATCAGCCACAGACACGATGGAAGCTTCGAAGCTGAATGCTGAGAGCTGATCGCTGAAAGCTGGCTTTCCATGCCTCAATTCATCCTGCTGCTGAGCGCGCTGATCTGGGGCGCCACCTATCCCTCCACCAAAGCGGTTCTCGCGCAACTGCCGCCCTTCTCGTTCATGTTCGTGCGGTTCCTGCTGGGCCTCCTGCTCGTGTCCGCGGCGGCGCTCGCCTGGAAACGGCGCATCCGATCCGACCCGGCGACGTTGCAGCGGAGCGCCATCGCCTCGGTCTTTTTGTTCCTGGGCTTCGCGCTGCAAACCGAAGGATTGGTCTATACGACGGCCTCCAAGTCCGCCTTCATCACCGTGCAATACGTGTTTCTGGTGCCGCTTTTTTTACGCCGGTTCGGCGGGCGGACCTGGGGGGCCGCGGCGCTCTCCGTGGCCGGCTTGTGGCTCCTGGTGGACCCGCAGGGCGAGATGAACCGAGGGGATCTGCTGACGCTGGCCTGCGCCGCGGCCTATGCGGGCCATATCAGCTGCCTGGAGTCCTTCACGCATAAGAGCGACCCCTTGTCGCTGTTCATCTGGCAGCTGGTCATGGTCACCGCCGGCATGTTTCCGGCCATGCTGTGGGAGCGGCCGGGCATCGAGGCCTTTGCCCTTACGCCGCTGCTGCTGATGGCCTTGCTGGTCAACGGTGTGTTCGCGACCGGCGCCTTTGCTATTCAAGTCTGGGTGCAAAAGCGTCTGGCGGCGCCGAGGGTGGCGTTGATCTTCTCGCTGGAGCCGGTGTTCGCGGTCTGGCTGGC
>JBJTAZ010000255.1:0-4295 GCA_046091085.1 Nitrospiraceae bacterium | reverse complement strand
GCTTGAGCAGGATGTCCCACAAGGCGAGGCTGTCTTTGCCGCCGGAGACGGCCACCAGGACGCGGTCCTCGCGGCCGAACATCTTGTCCCCTTTGATCGCGCGGGCGGCTTGCTCCAGCACGAACTCGTTGAAGCAGGCCTTGCAGAAGGCGGCATTGTGCCGGGGCAACCCGATCACCGCTTTAACTTTGCATTTTTTGCAGTTCATGGATGTCTCAAAGTCTGAAAGTCATCAAGTCCGAAAGTTGGCTCAAGAAGAGGACTTTATGACTTTTCACTTTCCAACTTTCTAACTTCCGCCGGAGATCACCGGACGGATTTCGATTCGATCCTCATCCTTGAGCATTTCGTCTTCCGTGATCAGCTCGTCCCCTCGGATGACCAGGTGGGCTTCCACGATCAGGTTCAGCTCGCGCAAGAGATCCTTGACGCGCTTGGGGCCTTTGATCTCCACCTGACGTTCCGGGTGGCTGAGTTGGACGTGCATGATCCGAATCATAAGCTGAATACAGGCGAGGGGCAAGTGCGTAAGGCGTGAGGGGGTGAAGAATCAGAAGCGGCGGAAGCGTTGCCGCCGTCCGCCTCGCGGCGTTCAGATTTCTGCGTCCCGCAGAAACTTGGCCGCCTCTTCCGGCGTGACCGGATTGATGTAGAACCCGGTGCCCCATTCGAAACCGGCCACCTGGGTCAGTTTGGGAATCAGCTCGATGTGCCAGTGGTAGTACTCGCCGGTTTTTTCGTGCAACGGGGAGGTGTGCAGCACGAAATTGTAGGCCGGATGATCGAGGACCTTGTCCATGCGCCGCAGGGCTTCCGACAGGATGCGCGCGAGCAGCTCGAACTGGGTTTTCTGGCTCTCTTCAAAATAGGCGGCGTGCCGTTTGGGCAGGATCCACATTTCGAACGGGAACCGAGGGGCGAAGGGCGTGAGGCAGATGACTTCCTGATTGTCCGCCACGATGCGCTCTGCATCGGAGAGTTCCTGGCGGATGATGTCGCAATAGATGCAGCGTTCTTTCTGCTGATAGTGGGTCCGGCAGCCGTCGATCTCGGCCAGTACGCTGGTCGGCGTGACCGGCAGGGCGATCAGTTGCGAATGGGTATGTTCCAGCGTGGCGCCGGCCGCTTGCCCATGGTTCTTGAACACCAGAATATAGCGGAACCGCTGGTCTCGCTTGAGGTCCACGATCCGGTCGCGATAGGCCCAGAGCACGTCCTCGATCTGTTTGGGCGACAGGTCGGCCAGCATGTGCTGGTGGTCCGGGGTCTCGACGATGACCTCGTGCGCGCCGATGCCGTTCATGCGATCGTACATCCCGACGCCTTCGCGGCCCAGTTCGCCCTCCACCTGCAGGGCGGGAAACTTGTTCGGCACGACCCGCACGGTCCAGCCGGGCAGGTTCGGCTCGCCAGCCTGAGGCCGGTAGGCGAGGATTTCCTTGGGCGTCAACCGTTCTTGGCCTGGGCAGAAGGGACAGAGGGATGCCGAGGTCGCCCGCACCGGCTCGTGGTGGACGAAGTCGCGGGGCCGGCCGGCCCGGTCGGTCGAGATAATGACCCAGCGCCCCATGACGGGATCACGGCGGAGGTCGGGCATCAGACTACTCCATCCAACGATGAACGGCGGCGATCGTCGTCATTGTACAGCGTTCGTCTCTCGGTGTGCAGCAGTATTTTTTCAGACCTTCCACATGCGGGCTTCGTAATGCTCGTCCGGCACGGTCAGGGTTAGAGGATGGTGCCGGGGGTACCGGTCAATTTCGAGCCCGCCTTGCGTGACGACCAGGCTCATCCGAAATTGTTCGCCCGGTTGCAGGGCCAGAGCTTTTAGGGGAATGGCCAATTCGATAATGATGCGTCGGCAGGCTTCGCCGCAGGGGCCGACATGCGAAAACCCCAATCCCGGCGCCCCATCTTGGCCGGACGACCAGAGTGTGCACGCCGTCGCTGCAGGGAGGCCCAGGGGAAAGACCAGCTTGTAGGCGTGGACCGCGGTGAGAATGTGCGCCTCGATGGCCGCGCCGTCCAGCTTGTCCATGGCCTCGTCGTTCTGGTCCAGCCGGAGAAAGAGCCGGTCCAGGCTGAAGCCGAATCCCAGGTACGTGAACAGCCAGCTGGACTTCCACATGGCGCCCAACGGGGGCGCCGGGTCGATGGAGCCGGCCCCGCGCCATTCGAAAAAATTCGTGACCAGCCCGTCGATGGTCGGCGCCAGCAGGCGTACCGGATCGTGCGACGGGTGGGGCTCCGGCAGTCCGAAGAGGGGATGGTTCAGCTCGTCCGGGGCGGGGAGGCCGGCGCGCAGATACACGTTGCGCAGGTGGGTCCGGAACAGCCGGTCGAACTCGGCCTTATAGTCGGTTTCGAAGTCGTCGCCATACCACCAGAACCAATCGCTGCCTTCGGCGGCATAGAGTTCGCTCCAAGCGCCGCGCGCGGCTTCCGGCGCGAGACGGTCGGTGACTTCGACCAGCCGTTGACGGGTCTCCTTGATCAGGTCCCAGCCCCGGTTGTCCTCTTGGTGTCCCAGCCAGATGCCGAAGTCGGCGTTGATCCAGGAGCCGCTGTGCAGATGGTCGAGTTTCCTGATCGGCGGTTGTTGGGCGAGGGCCTGGCCGATCCGCTCGGTCGTCACCTGCGCTTGGCCGACGGTCCCCTTCCCCAGCGCCTCGTAGAGGCCGGTCAGGAACTGTTCTCCTCCGTCGTAATACTGGTCCCAGGGATTTTCCCCGTCCAGGATGACGGGCAGCAGCAGATGTTCGCCTGGGGCCCGGTCGGCGATGTCGGCGATCCGACGCAGCACATCGTCTACGGCGGCCTCCGGCGCAGCCTTGGAATAGATGAAGCCGAAGGCATCGGAAATGTCCCGGTCCCGGAAGATCAGCGCCAGCTCGTGGCCTGCTTCTCCTGCCAGGTAGGGTTGGTACAGGTCACGGGCCCGGTCCCAGTTCCCCAACGAACGCGCCAGAATGCCCTCGTCCGTCGCCGCCCATCGCAAGCCGGCCCGCCGCAGGATCGGAATGAGTTCGGGGCAGACCGAGCCTTCGGAGGGCCAGAGGCCTGCCGGCGCCGACCCGAACAGGTCTTGGTGCAGCGCCACCGCCTGTTGGACCTGGGCTTCTGCGTCGGCCGGCGCCTGGAACCGCTGCGGCAGCGCCGTGTCCGGCCTCCCGCGCTTAGCCGTTTCCGTATCGATCAACAAGGGCAGGATGGGATGGTAGAAGGGGCTGGTCGTCAGTTCGATCTGCCCCGCTTCGGCCAGCGCCCGGTACATCGGGACAATCTGGGCGACGGTGTGTAACTGGAGGCCCAGCACCTCCTGTTTCTCCTCTTCGGTGAACCCGCGATCTTTTTTGCGCAGGGCCGCCAGGCGCGGGTGGCGTCGCACCGTGCCGTAGCCGAACCAAGCCAGGTTGTGCCAGACTTGCAGATCGCGCAGCTCCTGGGTCGTGAACTGTCTGGCCAGGTTGGTCAGGTCCTGCCCCTGGATGTGGGTGCCGCGTTTGACCAGCAATTCGTGGTAGCGGGGAAAGGGCCGGACCATCGTGGCCCAGTTGGCGGCAAAGAAATGCCGGACGAGGAACGCCCGCTCGGCCTGGGTCAGGTCCGCCGCCGGCTTCTGCGCATAGTCCAGAAACAGATCTTTCACGGTGCCGCCGGCCAGCTCCTGCAACTGGAGCAGTAGGGACGGCGTGAAGTTGAACGTGGCCTTGGCGGCCGGAAACCGTTCCAGCAGATAGGCCATGTCGAAATAGGCTTTGATGGCGTGGAGCCGCACCCAGGGCATGGAGGCCGAGCCGGCCACCGGGTCCGTGTAATACGGCTGGTGCATGTGCCAGAGGAAGCAGAGCTGGATGGTTTTCATCATGGCTGGTGGTTCGGGACGCAGTCGAGTATGTCACAGGGCAGGAAAGGCTTGCAACCGAACGAGTGGCGGCGAGCCGGCCAATCCGTTATAAGGGGACGCGATGATAGATGGGATGATAGACGAGACGATCCACCCCTGGCGCTATTGGACCCCGGTGGCGGCCTATGCGGGGGTGATTTTCTATCTCTCGGCTCAGTCTGCCGTGCCGGGGCCGACGATCTGGATCATCGAGTTGATCGGGGACAAGGGCGTTCACGCGATCGAGTTCGGCCTTCTGGGCCTGCTCTGCTACCGCGCGTTCCGCTTTGCCGCCGGCCCGACCGCGGCCCGGGCCGCGGTGTGGCGGGGGGTCGTGTGCTCCACCCGCGACGGCATCACGGATGAAATCCCCCACGCCGTCGTCCCCCTGCGCGGGCCTCGCCCCGGG
>JBJTAZ010000254.1:0-3296 GCA_046091085.1 Nitrospiraceae bacterium | reverse complement strand
GCCACCCGGCAGCACATGCAGACCGCCTGGCAGGCATCGATCGGCCCGAAGCTGGCGGTGGGGGCCCCCACCTCGTCCGGCTCCTGCCGCGTTACCAGGTGGATGAGGGGCAGCGCCTCGACGGCCCGCTCCACCGAGGTTTCAACCGAGGGAGGCAGGGGAACGGCCAGGCAATCGACGGGGCGGGCGATCAAGGTTTCGCGCACCTCCTGCGCCAGGTCGCCGCTCCCGTGGAGGATCGGGAGGACCTGTATGCGCGGGGACAGGCGCAGGATCGCGTCGGCTGTTGTCGTCATAAAGTCGCAGAGTCAGAAAGTCAGAAAATCGGTCGCTGCCGGGACTTTACAACTTGAAGGCTTGCACACTTTCGGACTGTGGTTTACCGTTCCGGATGCAGCGGATTGTCCCCTTCAAAGAAGAAATCACCCAGGCCTTGGGGCAAGGCCTGGTCCCCCAACGCCCGCTTCCGCCGCCGCGAGAGGCCTTCCAGGTCCAGCGCTTCTTCACCCAGCACCTTGATGAGCGATTCCCGCCAGGCCGCGTCTTTCGACAGGGGCTGGATCGGGTCCTGCGCCAGCCGGTTGAGCGCATACTGCAGCAGATGGATGCCGTCCCGGATCGAGAACTCGAGGTTCAACTGATGCGCCGTCTGCAAGAAGTCCACGGTGAGGCCCAGCATCTCGCCCGGCGCGAAGGGCATGTGGTAGCGCAGGATCGCCAGCTCGTCGTCCCGGCGGGTGAAGCCCATGTTCAGGGTCGGTTGCAGGCGGGACAGGATGTAAACGGGCACTTCGTAGGTCGAGGAGTCTTCGTTCATGGTGACGCAACAGCGAAACTCATCGTGGGCTGTGATCAGCAGGCCCGCGACGATGGATTCCACGCAGCGCCGGTGATCCAGCAGAGAAGCCAGCGAGGCCCAGCTTTTCTCGTTCATCCGGTTCCCTTCGTCCAGCACGCAGACGCTGCCGGTCAACATGGCGGTCACGAGGGGCGAGGCGTGATACGCGATCGTGCCGGACTCCGCCAGCACGGGCGTGATCAGCAAATCCTCAGGCCTGGTATCCGCGGTGCATTGGAAAATGTACAGGTCCTGCTTGCGTTCGCTGGCCCCGGCCATGGCCAGTGTCGTTTTGCCGATGCCCGGTTGGCGGGTGATGCGGGGAGAAAGCGGCAGGTCCCGTTCGTCGATGACGAGCCAGCAGGCGAGCAACTGCCTGAGAATGTCCCGCTCGCCGATCCATTCCTCGGAGGCATCCATGGACTGAGCCAGATGGATCGTGATCCCGTCCAGCAGCACAGACCGGCTTGGTCCTGTCGCCCCACGCCGGGTCATTTTTTTGTCTCCGCCTGGCTGTTTCATAGCCGTTCTTGGCTGTCCGGTTGATGGATGGTTGTCATCGGGCCGATCCGGCTCAAACCGTAACATACCGTCGGAAAGGGGTCAAACCATCGGAACGGCGGCGGTGTCCGCTCCAGCGCCGCCGTTTCTCCTCGTCGTGTCGAGCCATTCGCTTTGACTTTCACGGTCTTAGCCTCTATGCTTAACGGGTATTTCGCTGGGTGTGCGAATCGGAATGTGGAGGGGAGAAGGTAGCCATATGATGGGGACACAAGCGGGTCGTTTGGCAGCGGTGGCGATCGGGACGATCATGCTGACCGGCTGCGTGATGGCGGAGAAATACGAGGCGGAAAAAGCCCGTGCGATGAATTTTCAGCGATTGCTGGCCCAGGAGGAAAAGCGGACGGGCGAGATGGATAGCGAGCTAAAACGCCTCAAGCGCGACGCCGCGGACGTGGAAGCGCGCAATCGCGAGCTGACCGCCCAGGTGCAGGCGGTGCGCGAGCAACTGGGGCGGATGCAGGAAGAAGCGGTGGCGATGCGGGACGCAGCCCTGCTGAAAGGCCAGGACGCGTCGGGCAAGGCGCGCAAGACGCCGGCCAAGGGCAAGCGGGCCGACAAGATGGCGTCCGACACCCTGGGCCTGGACCCGGGCGCGATGGCGCCGGTGCCGACCCAGGTTCCGCCCGCGGATCTGGCGACGGAGACCGCTGCGGCTCCACGGTACCATCAGGTCAAGCCCGGCGATACCTTGATGGCCATCAGCCGCCTGTATGGGGTGGACGTCAATACGCTTAAGTTGCTGAACAACATGCAGGGCAGTACGATTCATGTCGGGCAACGCCTGATCGTGGGGCGTCAATGACGCCAGCCGGTCTCCTCATGCCTCGCTCGTCGGTTCGGTAAGGGTTTTCCTCGCACCATGGCCCACAGGCGTGTGCAAGCCTTCCATGTTTCCGCAATCTCCTGCGTGGTCGGCCCTAGGACTATCGGTGCCAGCCAGGATATGGGTGTCCCGCCATGTTCGGACTAGGACAAGCTGAAAAGCGGGAAAAGGCCTACAGTCAGCGTGACTGGGACACGGTGATTGTCGTCGCGCGCAAGCAGGTGCAGAGCGATCCGCAGGATATCAAGGCGCTCAACGATCTGGCCGAGGCCTATTACCACAAGAAGATGCTGACCGAAGCCCACCAGGTGTGCCAGAGAATCAACGAGGTCAATCCGGTCCAGGACTTGTCCCGGCAGGTCAGCGAGCTGGGTGTCCGGTACATGCGTCATCACTTGGTGTTGGGAGAAACCTACTACGCCCGGGGCAATTACGACGAGGCTTTGCGGGTCTTCGAACGGCTCCGGTTCCTGAAGGGCAATTTGTCCGACAAGTTTCTTCGCGCGGCGCAGATTCACCTGGCCCGCGGCCATGCCGATCAGGCGGTCAGCGAATTCGAGCAGCTCTGGAAATGGCGTCCGGAGCGAGTGGAGGTCGTGCTGAAGGGCTTGCACGAGGTCACCGAGAAGTTCCCCCGGAGTGTCAAGGCCCACCGGTTGGTCGTCGAGATCCTCAAGAAGCGGGGTCAGCTCAAGGAAACGGTGGAGGGATGGGAGCGGTCCGTGCGGAGCGGCGCCAAGGACCAGGCCGATATCTTCCGGCTCGGGTTTTACTACCAGTTCGAGGGGCAGGATGCGAAGGCGATGGAGCTGTTTGAGGCGTATGCGCAGAGCCATCCCGATGACGACGGCACGCGCTGGTTTCTCGCCGATCTCCTGCTGGAGCGGGGGCGCTACGACCAAGCGATTCGGCAGTACCGGCATCTGATGGAGAAGTGGCCGGACAAGGCGGACCTCGTCCAGGCCAGGCTCGAACGGGCCGCCGCGCAGCGGCCGGATCTCGGGCTGCTCCAAGCGGAGCTGCTGTCGTTCGCGCTGCGGCGCGGGGGCGCGGGGGCGCGGAGGCGGCGAA
>JBJTAZ010000253.1:0-7590 GCA_046091085.1 Nitrospiraceae bacterium | reverse complement strand
GTCACATGATACTGAGTGGGGCAGAGGATGATCCCTGCGGATGAGGCAGGGATCATCACTCGCGGCGGGAGGATCCGAAGGAGGTTGCGGCACCCCCCGCACTTGCCAGTCGCCCTCAACGCACGTTGAATCGAACCCTGTCGGAGGCTTGGAGAAGCCGGTGATCGGCGGTGGCCGCCACCACTCGAATCTCGTGCGCCCCCGGCTTGAGTCCCATCAGGGGACTTTGAAATGCCGTCTGGTATTGGCCGTCCACAAATACATGGGCGTGGTAGGCCTGAGACCCTTTGCGTAACTCGAATTTCACGTCGACGTCTCCGCTGGGAAGGGTCTCGCCGTTCCGCGGAGCCAGGATCGTCACCCGTGACCCGTCATCGTCCGCTCCTGTGGCCTCCGGGGGGCAGGTCCAGGCAAGGAGGCCGCTCAATACAATCAACCCCGCAATCACGGGCGTCCGCATGGGACCCTCCTCGGTTAGGTCGTTTTCTTCTTCCGGTAGAGGTCTTCTTCGGCCACGCGAATGATGGTCATTTCTTGTATGCTCGTATCCCGCTTCACGCCCAGCTTCACGGATGTTCCGACCTCGCCCCGCACCATGGTGACGACCTGCTCATAGGTCTTGCCTGCCAACGCGGTGCCGTCCACGGACACGAGCTCGTCCCCATGGGTGAGTCCCGCTTTACCCGCCGGTCCTTCCGGGTGAACGGTGCCGACGTACAGAGCTGCCGGGTCTCCGACCCGCTTAGCCGAGAGTTGCAGCGCGATGCCGATGACTCCCTTCGGAAAATTCGGATCCTGCCGGTAGCCCGATTCTCCGTGGCCTTCTTTCATGCCGAGATGTCCCTCGCTGGCCAGGGCCTTCCCGGTCCGGCCCAACGTCAGCAGGCCGAGGGCGACCCACGCGCCCCTGATCAACAGGTCGCGGCGCGAGGGCGTGGGCAGGGTGGCTATGGGTGATGTCTTGCGCATGATCGATCTCCTCCTTAAAGGTAAAGGCTGTCTCCGTAATGCCGACCGTCACCGGCCGGTCGTGCACCTCCATCGTCGTCCTCGCCTTGGCGGCGGTCAGTACACCCGGTTATGCGGAATCTGCCGACGATACTCCCGTGCCATGGAGTCGGCTCCGTCGGCTTCCGCCAACAGGGAATTGGCCAGATCGAGGCTGTGCAGTGTTTCCGCGTGCTGCGCTCCTTTGAGCCGCGCTAAAACCTTGGCTTCCAGTGCGTACCGCTGCGCGATTTCGTGGAGTGCCGTTGCCTGGCGTTTGTACTGGAACGCCAGGTCGTGAGCCTGCGGCGCTATCGATTGCTGCAGCGCGCTCGGCTCGGCGGGTGGCGTTGCCGCACATCCGATCGTTCCGGACAAGGCGAGCATCAGCATACTGCCAATGATGATAGGTGTGGATTTCATGGCGCGCTCTCCTTTCTTTGCTGGTGTGTCGGTGATGGCTCCTTCTAGAGCGAGGCCTGCATCGGTATCGCCGTGCGAGGAGCCGTTTCAACTATCTGCTCCAGGGCTGCCTTCAAATTCGGATACCGGAAGCGGAAGCCGCCGCTGAGGGCTACTGCCGGTTCTACCCGCTGACCGGTGGTCATCAGCGTGGCGAGCTCACCGAGTGCGAGCTTCAGGGCAAAGGCCGGGACGGGAATCCAAGAGGGACGCCCCAGAGCCTGTCCCAGGGTCCGGCAAAACTCTTTCATGGTCACGGCGCCGGGAGCCACTCCGTTCACTGGCCCGTTCACGTGCTGGTTCATAAGGACCCATTGAATCAGCTCGACCAGGTCTTGCCGATGGATCCAAGAGACCCATTGGTCGCCTGGCGAAATGGGCCCGCCGAGGAACCACTGGAACGGGAGCAGCATCCGAGGCAAGGCCCCTCCGTCCGCTCCGAGCACCATGCCGAATCTCATCCGGACCACGCGGAGGCCGAGGACCTCGGCTTTGACGGCTTCCCGTTCCCAGGCTTGCGACAGGTCGGCCAGAAAGCCTGAGCCAGCCGGCGCGTTTTCGGTCAGGGAGCCGTCGCCGGCGCCGTAGAATCCAATACCGGAGGCGTTAAGCAGCACCTGTGGACGGGAGGCGGTCTGTGACAGGGCCTGCACCAGCATGGCCGTGGTTCCCACACGGCTGTCCCAGAGGAGCTGCTTGCGGGCCTTGGTCCATCGGCCATTCGCGATGGGCTCGCCGGCCAGGTTGACGACAGCGGCGGCTCCCTCCAGGGCCTTGGTCCAAGGTCCGAGGCTGCGCCCATCCC
The DNA here is from genome assembly GCA_046091085.1 of Nitrospiraceae bacterium. Taxonomy (GTDB): domain Bacteria; phylum Nitrospirota; class Nitrospiria; order Nitrospirales; family Nitrospiraceae; genus SYGV01. The sequence goes on along the minus strand of JBJTAZ010000253.1, from coordinate 5,336 downwards.
AGACGAGAGTGACGATCGGCAAAGTCAAGTGGCGGACGGCCGCGCCGGGGGCCCGCGAGAGGATAGTGACCTGATGTCCTGCCTGGGCCAGGTGGACCGCACGGGGGCGGCCGATGAACCCTGTGCCCCCGGCAATGACGATGTGTGTGGAGCCCTCTTTATGGTCGCGCATGATGTCCACTTCTTGTCAGGCTGTTGCGTCGCCTTCTCTATGCCTCACGGCCTTGCCGATCCTCGTGGCGTCGAGTGGGATCCCCCTCGTCCCGCGCTGCGTCTGCCTGGTCCCGCTCTGCGGGGGGTGTGGAGGCGGTGATCGCCTGGCCGAACCGCCGCTGTTTGGTGCCCTGCAGGAGATTCGGGCGTTCGGCTATGCGGTTGCGCAGAATCACCGGGTCGATCACCTCGCCGCAGATCGTACAGCGGTACGCGGTAAATTCGATCTGCCCCTGGTCGTCTCGCAGGTCCATGTAGGCGGACAGCACCATCAGTCCCCGGCAGCGTGGACATTCCAGCGGCTGCTCGTCGGCCTGGTTCGCCTGTTGCGGTGTTTCGGTCACGGCCGCATGCCACCTTTCTTCCGTCCTCGGCGGCTGACTGTCGTCGGAATCCTACCCTTCTAGGGTCCATCGGCGCTCCGCGCACAGCGAAATCCGGTCCCGTGGGTCTGCAGCGCAAACCCGCCGCGACCTCTTGCTGATGTCGTGATGTCGGCCACGGGGCTATGCCAGGATCCGCCCCGAATCGATCGGACCACTCCCTGCTTGTCGGGACCCTTCGGGTTCATTTTCGGCGCGTGCTTGTAGTATTCCGGGTCGTACCAATCGGAGACCCACTCCCTGGCATTGCCGGCCATGTCCTTGACGCCATAGGGTGAGTCTCCACCAGGCAATGACCCGACCGGATATAACGTCTTTTCCTCTTCCCATTCGCGGTCAAAATTTGCCCGTTTCGACGTCGCGGGTTCATTGCCCCAGGGAAAGACACGGCCATCCGTGCCACGTGCCGCCTTTTCCCATTCCGCTTCGGTGGGGAGCCGCTTCTTGGCCCAGGCGCAATAGGCCGTGGCGTCGTACCAGGTCGTCTGGACGACCGGGAGTTGCTCGATGCCCTTCACGGAGAAGAGCGGGCCGGTGGCATAGGGATTCGGAGGGTTTCGATGGCCGGTGGTCGTGACAAACGCCATATAGCGTTCATTCGTGACTTCAACTTGATCGATCGCAAAAGCGTCGAGGTACACGGATCGTTGCGGCCATTCATCCGCCCGGCCTTTGCCTTCCGGATTGCCCATTAGAAATTCTCCGGCTGGAATCGTCACCATGGGGACCGAATCAAGCTCTTTCGAAGCCGGTGACGCCGCAATGACCGGAGACTGCGCCGCGGCGCAAGCGATGGCGATGATCACCGTCATCGTTTTCCAGCAAGTTGTTCTCCTCCGCAAGCCTGGTGTCATCTCTTCTGCTCCTTACTCCCTTCGATGGCATGGGACGTATGAATTTTGATTTGGCCGACCAATCGGTCCACCTGACGTGTGTCGCCCCGCTCAGCCGCCTCTTGCGCCTGAGTCACGAGGGTTCTGGCTTCGTGGAGGTGCTGTTCGATTTCGGCCTGCAGGGCGGGGGAGGCGACTGTTCCCCCTAAGGCCGCCCGATGATAGACCTCCCACGCATGATCCACGGTATGTTCGGCCTCATGGACCACCTTTGCGGTCTCCGGGTGCGGATTGCGGTTCGGATCGATCGGACCGGCCTGAACCGTCGCAGCCCCCAGGAAGGCACCCAATGAAATTCCGATAACGAGAGCTATGAAGCGTGTCATGTGTGCACCTCCGTCACGATCACACCGCTCTTCAGAACGGTGTCACATTCCCTCACGGCTTCCTCGTCGACTGTTCGATCAGCGACCGGAGTTCCAACAGTTCAACGTTCTTGGGATCAAGGGTCAGGCCGCGAGCCACCGCCTGTTGCGCGTCTGCAAACCGTTCTCTGCCCATCTCAACCAAGGCAGCAATGTAGGCGTCCTTGATCCGCTGTTCGATCTCGGGAGGGGCGGTTCTGGCGCAACGGAAGCCGAGGCCTACGCCATAGCTGTTATTAAGCGGGTGATTCCAGAACCGGTGGGTGGCTCTGACCGTGCTCTCCGGCGCGATCCACGATCCGCCGCGAATGACGCGCTTTTCTCCGACCGTCAGCCGGTCAACATAGGTGCCGGTGCCCCCTAGCCATACGGGTTTTTCAGGCCCGGACGGATTCACCATCGTTTCAAGCCGTCCGTAGTATCGCGGGTCATACCAATCTGAAACCCACTCAAAGACATTCCCCGCCATATTGAACACACCATAGTAACTGGCGCCCTCCGGATAAGAATCCACCGGCAGGGTCGCGTCATGATTCTTGCCATAGTTGGCTTTAGCCGGATCGAAGTCATTGCCCCAGGGGTAGAGGTTGGCCCTGGGACCCCGAGCCGCTTTTTCCCATTCCGCTTCGGTCGGAAGGCGTTTGCCACGATACGCACAGTAGGCTTTCGCGTCCTCCCAATTCACTCCAACTACCGGCTGTTCGGGCTTATTCAAGCGAGGATCATCCCAATAGGCCGGGGCGGCATGACCCTTCGCCCTGATGAAGTCTCCATAAAGCTTGTTTGAGACCTCATACTTATCCATAAAGTATGAATCAAGGAACACCATGTGAGCCGGGGCTTCGTCGTTCAATGCGTCGGCCGACCACGGCGTGTTCATCCTGCGCTCGTACGCAGTGGATTTTTTGCCCGAGTTCGCAGGCGCTTCCTTATCAACTCCCATCACCGACGGCCCATGCCCGATGTACACCATCTCTGCGGGAATCGACGATTCTTCCGCCTGGCTTCTTCCGGTCGGCAGGCTCACGCCCACTATCAGGACCGCCAGAATTATGGCTTGCTTCATATTCATCACAGGTCTCCCGTCACCGCATGTGTGCGAAGGGGGGGCGGTTTTGCCGCCCGCCCCCTCGAAGTTTCATCTATTACTTCTTCATGCTCTTCTTGATGCTCAACTTGATGAGATCACGGGTTGCCATGTACTCCTTGTTGCCCGGCTCCGCCGCCAACGCCTTTTCGATGGAAGCTATCGCATCGGCATTCTTCTCCGCACCCATGGCGACGAGCGCTGCAATAAACGCATCCCGCCCCGCCTGCACGGTCTCGTCCGAAGCCGTCGGAGCCGACTTGGCGCAACGGAATCCTAGTCCGACCCCATAGGAGTTATTGTCCGGCTGATTCCAGAACCGGTGACTGGTGTGCAGGGAAGTTTCCGGCGCCAGCCAAGAGCCGCCGCGCAGCACCTTGACCGGACCCTGATTGGCAAAGTTGTAGCCCTTCTCAGCGCCTTTGGGATTCAACGCGATGCTCTCCTTATAGAATTTCGGGTCATACCAGTCCTCGACCCATTCAAAAACGTTTCCGGCCATGTTGTAGGCACCGAACCCGCTCACACCGTCCGGGTAAGAGTCCACCGGCGTCGTGCGACCGATATTCTGTCCATAGTTGGCCTTCTTGGGATCGAGCTTGTGCCCCCATGGATAATGATTGTCGCCTCCCGGACCTTTGGCCGCCCGGTCCCACTCTGCTTCCGTCGGAAGCCGTTTGCCTTCCCACTTGCAGAAGGCGTTCGCATCGGTCCAGCTCACGCCGACGACCGGTTGATTGGCCTTGTTGAGCCGTGGGTCGTCCCAATAGGCCGGCGCCGGGTGGCCTGTGGCCTTCATAAACTCCTTGTAACGCGCATTCGACGCTTCATACTTGTCGATCAGATAGGCATCGAGCACGACCTGGTGCTTGGCTTCATCTGAATGCTCGTTGCTTCCCATGGTGAACTCGCCTGTGGGAATCGGCACCATGTCCGTGAGGTTCTTTGCCTGTTCGGCGGCTTGTGCCGAGGCCGCGGCTAATCCTGTCGCCAAGGTCAGCGCGATGACCGCCTGCTTGATGCGTGTGTAAGTCTCCATGTCCTTTCTCCTCCTTAATATTGAGCGCCGTTATGCGGCGCCCTGGGTTGATTGAACGGCCGACTGTCCGGACATCTGCTCGCTCCTGTGATTGAAAATTGGGGCCGAAGGAGCCCCGGCCCATTTGTTCCGGCGACTGCTGATCGCCGCCTCGGGATGGAGTCTGTTGCGTTCGATCACCGCATCGAGGACATTCCCGCATTGGACGCAGCGCCTGGCGTCGAAGCAGATTTGTCCTGTGTCATCCCGGAGATCTTCGCAGTACTCCCACACCATCAGGCCTCCGCATCGTTCGCAATCGGTTCTGGCAAATGAGCGAGAAGAGTTCTCGCGATTCACTGTTGCTTGCGATGCCATGTCTCCCTCCCTTCTGCTTTAAAATGGTTGCCGATGCTCTTTGCGTCCAATGTTATGTTCAATGTATAACGCATATTGTCCAATGTGTCAATAGTTTTTTGAATAAAATATTTGACATACATTGGACATAATGATAAAGTGGTGGCGATCAATATGAACACTCATAGAATTCATAGGGTTGCGAAACTTACCGGATTGTCAAAAGACGTGATCCGGGTCTGGGAACGTCGATATTCCCTCATCAATCCGACTCGCGGGGCAAACCGCTACCGCATTTACACGGATGAAGACGTAGCCTTGCTCAGGTACGTCAAAGCTGAGATGGAGAAGGGCAACTCAATCGGCGATCTGGCTTCGCTCGGGCAGAATGAATTGCTTGCGCGAATGAAAGCAGTGCCCGCGCAGGCGATTGTGGAAGACGAGACCCTTTATGAGCGGTTGCTGAGCGAGTTGGTGGCGTGCCTGGAGCCGCTCGATCGGATGGTTTTCGAGCGGAAACTCAACGGCGCGGTGGCGGTGATCCCCTTCGAGGAGGCCCTGCATGGCATCCTGCTGCCGTTGCAAGAGCGGGTCGGACAACTCTGGCACGACGGACGAATCAACGTGGCGGTAGAACACTATGTCACCAGGCAGGTGCAGCAGAAGCTGTTTTCGGTGATGAATCAATTGCCGGTGAACGAACAGGGGCCGAAGGTTGTGGTAGCCTGTCCTCCGACGGAGGCCCACGAGGTCGGCGCACAGAGCGTGGCCTATCACTGCCGGGTCAGGGGATGTCGGGTCTATTACCTGGGGGCCAATGTTCCCTTCGCCTCGCTGGCTGCCTTTTGCGAGCGGGTCCGGCCGGATCTGTTGCTGTTGTCGTTGACGGGGATTCTGCCGGAAGCGGAGGCGGAGGCCTTCGTGCGGGGCCTTTCAGAGTCCGTTACAGCCCAGTGTTCGATCATGGCCGGAGGCGAGGGGGCGAAGCAGATGCGAGAGCGTTTAGCGGAGGGACGGATC
>JBJTAZ010000252.1:0-5313 GCA_046091085.1 Nitrospiraceae bacterium | reverse complement strand
GTCCGACAGAGACTGGGTGTCGGCGAGGCGCAGGTCCGGGGCCTTGGGATAGACGTTTTGGCCGATCGCCGTCTTACCGCTTCCGTCGTTGGCGTGGCAGGCGGCGCAATGGTCGGCGAAGTGTTGCAGCGCCTCCTTCATGACGGCGGGAGAGGCGGGGACCGGATTGGTCGCGTTCCGTTGCGACAGGGGGATGGCCAAATGCCGAACCTGCCGCGCCAGCAGGATTTCCAGCGCGCCCGGCTCCTCCTTGGCGCTGAAGCCTGTGCTGAACATCCGATAGCCGACCCAGCCGCCGGCGCCGCCCGCCCCAATAATCACGAGGGCTAGGAGGCCGAGCCAGATTTTCGCGTGTGTGGTCAGAGGGCACCTATCCCAAATAAGAAGCGTCCCTGCCAGTATACAGACTTCCCTGGTCCCTCGCCAAGGCTCGGGGACACACGGGGTGAACCCCGTCACGTCCAAGCCCGCGATCAGTCGAACCGGTTCCGCCCTGCACCGTTCCATTTGACTTCCTTGTCGAGTTTCGATACTGGTGCTCTCAGGCTGATCGGTCACCCGTGCGACCGTTCACGCCGGCTACCTGTTGGGAGGAGCGGTGATGTCCCGTTTCGATCGGGCACTGGAACTGCTGCAAGGCTCCTTGCGAGTCATGTTTCATTCCGTCGGTCTCACGGGGCCTGAAGAGATCGAGCCGATCATCCAAACCGTCATCAGCAGCGAACTTTCGACGGATATGTGGGTCCAACTGGAGCTGCTCTGTTCCGGCTATTCCAAGGTCAAGCTCCGCGGCGGCACGTTGGCGGACTCGACCGTCTGGGAGATTGCCAAGTTTGTTTCACGGACCCGTCCGCGCCAGGCCCAGGCGTGGCCGCCCCTCTTCGACCAACGCCGCGTGCACATCGGGACGTTGCTCCATCTGTGGCGCCGTGTGGCCAACGAGACGGAGGAAAGCCTGAATAATCGGGGGGTCCGGACGATCTTGGATCAGGGGCCCTGGGGCGGGTGCAATTTCGTCGTGGGCTCCGACGGATATACGCGGATGCCCTTCGCCAGGCTGACCCTGGCCGTCGGCAGCCTGTCTTCCGTGCCGTTGCACGAGCAGGGCGGGCCGTTCTTCGAAGAGTTCATGTCTCGCTATACCAAACTCTTGGCGTCCGAGGGGCTGCCCCTTCCCGACGAGTGGCAGTACCGGAACCCAAGACGCGATGGCGCAGGTCGGCTGGTCGAACTCTCCCGCGTGTACTATTTCCCGGACCATACCTACGATCGCCGCACGTTTGTGAAGGTCCGCTTTTCCAAAGAATTCGAGACCTACGAAGAGGTGCTCGTGCGGGATTTGCTGGAGGGGCTGGCGCGGCTCTACCACACCACGGACTGGGACGCCTACAAGGCGGACACGCCGGACGTGGACGTGCGGTTCGACATCCAGGATTTCATCTCCCTCAGCCACGTGCTGGAGGGGGTATATAGCCGCACCGCGAGCGAAGAGGCGCTGCTGCAGGAGATCAAGGAGGGGTTTCGCGGCGCTATTCGTCAGCGGCGGGTGCTCTATGATTTCCTGGACCGAATCATTGCCTCCAAGTGGGTTGAGAACCTCTCCTGGGCGATCGCGCAGACGGTGCTGGGCATCAAGCGGTACGAGCGGCCTTTCAGTTTCAGCCGGGAGATCATCACGACCCCGCTTCCGGCCCGGCTCATGATCCCCGTGTATCGGCATCTGACGGCCTACCACGATATGATCGCTGCGCGGCGCCCGTCAGGTTTGTCCGCCTAGCGCCCGTCGAACCCTTTCCAGACCGGTTCAGCTTAGGTCGTTGCGCGGGTCTTGGTGGCCTCCAGGAGCCCGACGCCGGCGGTGATACGTCGTCGGCGGAAACGGCCGAACCCCAGCGCGCGCAGCCATCCCTCGACTTCAGCCCACCCATAGGATCGCCCGCTCGCGGTGAACTTGTACATGACCAATGAAAACACAGCGGCCTCTGTCGGTCCGTTCAGGGTCTCGTCGAGGAAGAACTCCACGATACACAGCTTGCCGCCCGGACGCAGCGCGGCATGGATGCGTCTCAACAGGACTCGGTTCTCCCGCTCGTTGAAATCGTGCACGATGTTGGCCGCAAGGGCCGCGTCGTACCCGCCTCCAAAGTCGGCGGAGAGGACGTCTCCGCGTCGCAAGGTCAGGCGGTGTTGGAGGTTGTGGCGGCGGATCAAGGCCTTTGCCGTGGCCACGTGCTGGTCGACAATCGTGCCGGTCAGTCCGGGATACCGACAGGCCAGCGCGACGGCATAGGACCCAGGCCCTCCGGCGACGTCCAGAAACCGCACGGCCCCTTGCGGGAGGCGCATGGCTGCGATCGTCTGCGGTGCGAGGACGTGGCTGCGCTCATGCATGGCCAAGGCGAACCGGCGGCGGAACGAGGGCCTGGCCGTCAGTGCCGCCCAGCCTCGCTTCCCGCTCCTGATCGTGGCCGCCATGTCCGTCCAGTCCGACCAGTGGTGGTTCAGGAGCCAGAGTAGGTTGGTGATGGCCGTGGGGCTCTTTCCATCCAGATAGTGCCGGCCCAGGGCGGTATTGCCGTACCGGCGGCGGCGGAGCTGGAGCAGGCCCATGCCGACCAGGGCGTTGAGGAGCAGGCGCAGGCCTTCCCGGTCGGTCTTGCACCGGACGGTCAAATCCTCGACCGTGCGCCACTTCGCTCCGATGGCGGTGAAGATCCCCAGTTCGTTCGCGACGAGCAACGTCTTGGACGCAGCATATTCGTTGGCCAATGCCATGAGCTGGGGATAGGTCTTCAGCATGGCCTCCGGTCAACGCACATCCATATCCAACAACATGCCGCGCGCAAAGTGAGGAGCGCGCGTCACCGGATCGGACAAAAAACAGAGCAGGCCGTATCGGCCAGGCTGGAGCTCGACAAGGAAGTAGCCTTCTTGTCCTGGGGCGAGGCCGGTCACCCCGCCGACATGGAGGCCGGCCTGATTGTTCGGGCTGCCGGGAATGAAGGCATCGAGGAAGTCCTGGCTCGTTGCGCCCGGCGCGAGCCGGACGAACACGATCTCGTGCGCCTGGCTGCCGACGTTGCGCATCCGAATCGTCTGCGGTCCCGCGCGGAGCGGCTTGTCGCTCGAAAAGGCAAAATCCCGCGCCGTGATCGTGGCATCCGCGTCGGGTGGCGGAGCCACCGGCCCCGGGGCGGCGGTCACACGCAGCGGGCGCATCATGCCCTGCAGGACATGGGGGCGCCCGCGCGCATCGGGGATGCCGCAGATCACGACATAGTCTCCTGGTTCCAGCAGGATGACGGCTGTGGCTTCTCCTCCCGGCGCCACGCTGTTCACGCCGCCGGCCCGTTGAATCCAGGGCGGGAGTTGCGACCAGTCGGTTTCGATGGCGATGCGGAAATCCTCGGCGGTTTTGTTCGCAGGCAGTTTCAAGAACAGGATCTGGTGGATGTCCCGACCCCGATTGGCCAGCCGCACGGTGCGCCATCCCTGGTCAATCCGATCCGGTCCCGTGACGGCGAACTCCTGAGCCGAAAAGGACGCATCAGCCGCGGCTGCCTCGCCCCATCCTGGCAGCAGGAGCAGGCCGCAGGCCCAGACCAGCGCCGCGCGGAGTGTAAGTGCGATCATCGCCGGGATGCGACGCATCATGGGTCGCTTTGCACGCTGGGACTTGGGGCCGGGACGTGGCTCGGCGGAGACAGGCGGCCTAGCACACGCAGGACCAGGAGCGTGGTGAGGGGAATGAAAATCAGCAGGCCGGTCATGCCGAGCTGGTATTCTCCGATCCAGACAGTGACGCCCAGATTGAAGGCCAGCACCCCGTAGTAGAGGCCGACACCCAGCAAGACGTTGCCGGTCATGGCCGTGTCATCCCCATCCACGTGCCGCTGCGACGGAGAAATCTGGCGATCCACCAAAAAATACGCCGACAGGGCCAGCAGGCCGACCACGGCCCAGCCGACGAAGTTGGCGATGGGGACGCCATAGTACACGCCGGGCTCGGGATAATAGTAAATTTTTCCGAGGAACCATCGCTCGCCGCGCAGGGCGACTGGATCGATGATGATGTCGATGAACGTGAAAAACAGCACCGTGAGTTTCAGCACGGGCCAGGAGGTGCGGATGCGGCTGCTGAACAGGAGGGCCGGCCACGTTTGTCGCCGGAACAAATTCACGGGCTCCGCCGTTGAGTTTCCCCTGGCGGGCAGGAGGTAGAACAGTGCCATACAGTAGCCGGCGTAGAGCAGGAAGGAGAACGACAGCGAATCGAAGAACGGCACGCCGAAAATGAACAGCTCCTGGTCAACCGTCGAGTTGGTGTAGAAGTACCAACCGAAGGGGATGCCCGTCCGGATCGACGAGGCTTCGCAGACGAAGGCCGTGAACCAGGTGACCAGCAGGAACAAGCCGGTCCGTCGCCAGCCCAGCAGCCGGTGGGCGCAGAACAGGAACGCCGCCATGAATACGAAGACGTAGGGGCGGAGCGTGAGCGTGCCGAGGAGCAGGGCGGAAAGGTCCACAGGTTCTCCGCGTTGAGGGGGAGGCCGGTCGCGGGAGTCTTACCATATTTCCGCCCGGAGGTGTAGTGGCCGGGGGTGGAGAGAGGGCAGCGGCGCCGGTCGGCGTCCGTCCCGGTTAGGAGCCAGGCTGTTGCGTGCCGAAATATTCCTGCCGGCTCACGGCCACGTCCGAGACGAACATCACACCGGAGTAACGATCGAACAGCGGCCTCAGGCCGGCCAGGATCGGCTCCACTTTTTCCTTCGGCACGACGGTCATGATCATCACCAGGCTTTCCTGCTCGCTGAACATGAAATGGGACTCGCGCAGCCCGTGGTGGCCTTTTCCCGACACGTTGCCGATGATCGTGTAGCCGGTCGCTTGGACCTTGTCCAGCAGCTCCGTCACGAATGCCCGATGTTCACCCGAGACGATCCACCGAATTTCCTTCATCGGGTGCAGCGTCAACCCGCCCATGTTTGCGCTCCTTGTGTGGCGTCGCCGCGACGCATTATGTCTGCGTCGGCTCGGCCGGGGTCCAGTCCCCGGTAGGGCGATAGCGGTATAATGCCCCGTTTTCCGGCTCCAACGCAACCAGATAGACCCATTCGTTGTGATAGAAATGCTGCAAGACTTCATGCCGCGCGATCAGCTTCTCGATGCGCGCGCGCGGCGCCTCCACGACGGTCAGCAGGCGCATCGGTTCGTGGTAAGGCGCGTCGCCGTTCATGACGGTCTGCCAGGCCAACCCCAGGCGGAGGTCGCTCCAGGGACCGGACATGATACCGAAACGACCCACCACGTTGT
>JBJTAZ010000251.1:0-6787 GCA_046091085.1 Nitrospiraceae bacterium | reverse complement strand
GCCGAGGTGGGCAAGCGGCTCTATTCCAATAAGTACGGCTGCAATGCCTGCCATCGGGTCGGGGAAGAGGGTGGGGTTGTCGGTCCCGCTTTGGATCGAGCCGGATTTCGGCTGAATGGCACGTGGGTAGTGCGATGGATCAAGTATCCCCAGAGCATGAAGCCGGAGACCCGCATGCCGAACCTCGGGATCAGCGATCCGGACGCCAAGGCGATCGCCATGTATTTGGCCACCCTGCGGGCGCCCAAGCCTGATAAGCCGATCGAGAAGCCGGCCAGTTAGTCCTGCGCTGCCGGGGCTGTTTCATGCCCACAGAGCCCCGGTCCAGATACCTGCCAAGATTGCCGCGCCAATCCAGACATGCTGTTCGAACAAGTCGAAGGCTAAGCGGTTCGACACAGTACCTCTCAGAAGGTGAACCTGCCGGATCAGGATGCAGGCTGTGATGGCCAGCATGCCGTAGAACGCCGGCGCCAAACCCATGAGCCATCCGTAACCTGCGAGCAAGGCCAGCATGCCGACGAAGAATCCAGCGATGGCCAACCATGCCCAGGATCCGAAAAAGATGGCAGAAGACCTTACGCCGATCCGTTGATCGTCATCGCGATCCTGTAAGGCATAGATAGTGTCATAGCCGAGTGCCCAGCAAATGGTGGCGGCATAGAGAAGGCAAACGGGCCAGTCCAGTTGGTTGCGGACGGCGGCCCAAGCCATGACCGTTCCCCACCCGAATGCGATGCCAAGCACGGCTTGCGGAACTTGCACCCAACGTTTGGCAAAGGGGTAGAGGGCGGCGAGTGCGAATGCCACCGGACTGAGCCAAATGGTGAGACGATTCAGGAAATAAATGAGGCCGGCAGCGGCCGACAATAGGAGAAATGCCGCCGTCATGGCGGCCTGTACGCTCAGCGCGCCGCTGGCCAGGGGGCGGCCTTTGGTGCGGGCCACCAGGCGATCGAATGAACGGTCGGCCAGATCGTTGAGTACGACGCCGGCACTGCGCATCAGAAATGAGCCAGCAATGAACAGGGTCATCAGCGTCCACGAGGGGCGTCCTCCGGAAGCCGACACCAGGCTCCAGAGAGTTGGCCACAGCAGGAGCAGGGTGCCGGTTTGGTTCCGGAGTCGAATCACGTCGGCCAGTGGCTGCCAGCGGGCTTGTATGGCGGGACTCGTGGATGAAGGAAGGGTTTCCGGGGATGGAGTTGTGATCATGCCGCTGACCTTAACGCAAGGAGGAAAACTCTGTCAACGCGGCATTGGCCAAACCCATGGAAGGCTTTTGCGGTTGCCATGTTGCGTGGAATCCGGTATAACTTTGGCGTGCGGGCTGCGTTCAGCTTCTTGGCCCTCCTCCCTGCATACGCGTTCCTTATGATTCGCATTGCCACGTGGCTTCTTATCTTAGCAGCCCTCGCCGGCTGCAGCGGCTTTACGTCTCGCCCTTGGTTCGGAGGCGATGGCCGAGGCTATTGGCTTCCTCTGACCGTCAACCTGCAGGTGGACCCTACCATAGCGAATGCGGCACTGGATTATACGAATGCCTGCCAGCAACCGGCGACGCTGGCATTCGGAGAGAAACTGACAAAGGCCGTGACCCGACAGGTGGGGATGGCCTTTGAGCATGTTCTTGACGGGCAAGCCAAACAGACCGGCAAGGGGCCTCCAGACGGGACCGTGCAGGTGTCGTTGGGTCTGAAGGAGCTGCAACTGTTTATCCCACGCCAGGAGACCAATGCCTATTTGGCCGTCGTGGTACTCGGGGGAACGGTGACCTATATGGACGGCAGCGGCTCCGTCATCTATACAAAGAGTATTAGGACTGAGGCGCGAGGCAATGTCGAGACGGAGCGGGACCGCTGTGAGGTGCAGGGTCTCGACGGATTGGTTGCCCAGGCCTTGGCCACGCTCGCCGAAGGGCTTAAAACGCACCTGGCTTCTTCCAGTCAGGTCCGGCAGGCGGTGGATGATAAAAAGCATGGCAAACGTCCATCCGTTGCTGCGGTGGCGTCGGTGCCAGCGCCGGCCGAAGCTACGGTTCCGACACAACCCAGTTCGTTGTCGTTCCGGGCCATGTTGCGGGATGAAACCCAGGATAATGTTTTGGAGGGAGCCGAACGAGTGACGGTGGATGTCGAGGTCACGAATGCTGGCCAAGATATGGCGAGAGGCGTGGTCGTTACCTTGAAGGGGACCCCGGCGCTCATCCAGATGCTACAGAATCCGATTCCAGTGGGCGACCTGCAAGCGGGAGAGAGCCGGCGCGTCACGGTCAGCGGGAATCTGCCCCACGTGTCCGCCATCCAGCAGGCGGAGCTGATCGTCTCGGTTGAGGTGCCTGGCGGTTCGGCCGGTTCGCTGCGACCTAAAAAATTTCTAGTGGCCTTGCGCCCCGCGAAACCGGAAAGTGTGGAGGTGCTGTCGGTCGATGTGGATCAAGTGCCCCAGCCGATCCGTGGTTACGAGCGAAAGAAGGCGGTGGCGCTCGCCATCGGCGTGGGAAGTTTCCGCGAGCCGGACATGCCAGCCCTGAAATATGCCGCCCGCGATGCGGATGTCATGGCCAGCTATTTCAAGGCTGTTGGGGGCATTCCGGCAAAGCGTGTCAAGCTGCTGATCGATGAGCATGCGCTGAAAGACGATCTTGTGGAGGCCTTCGAAGACTGGCTTCCCCAGCAGGCCGAGCCTGGGGGGATCGCGCTTGTGTTCTTTTCTGGCCGAGCGCAGGTGGATCCGGCCACCGGAGCGGTCATGTTGTTGCCTCACGAGGGAAATGTCGGCGCGCCGCTCAAGGGGTTCTCTCTCCGCCGCCTTCAGGCCGCTCTGGCCGGCCTTCCCGTGCAGCATGCAGTGGTGATGCTGGACGTCACGCTCTCGCTTCCCCCCGGAACGGTTTTGCCAAATGGACAGGCCGATGGGCTGGAGCCGGTGTGGGGGATGACGGAGGGGGCAGACGGCAAGCTCGTGCAGATGATCGGGGTCAGCCGGAGTCAGTTTACGCACCAATATGAGCAGGGCAAGCACGGACTGTTCACCTATTTTTTGCTCAAGGGATTAGCCGGTGCGGCCGATCAAGATCACAATGGGACCGTTGCTGTCGGGGAACTATTTGAGTATGCGCAACGGCAGGTTTCCACAACTGCCAAGGCCGACTTCGGCAATGAACAAAATCCGGTCTGCGTGCCCGCGTTGGTGCCTGCCTCCAAGCCTTGGAATTTGCCGCTGGCTCGTGTGAAGTAGAAGCGCTCCATGCATTGACAGCTCGATGCCGACCTGAGTAAGATTCATGACCTTGTCCTCGGTAGAGCCAGCCACAGCGAGAGCCGGCGTAGCTCAGTGGTAGAGCAGCTGATTCGTAATCAGCAGGTCGGTGGTTCAATCCCACTCGCCGGCTCCAGTGCCCTCCGCTTTCGATATGCCCGCCTCGTACCCTCCGCGATGCTCTCGGATGCGTTGACAACTGAGACATAAGGATTGCAAGTTGATGGTCGCGCGTAAAAGACATATTCCTCACGGCATGTTCTGGGCTGTGATCCTGAGCGTACTTGTCGGTGCGGGCGCCGTTTGGGAACCGGTTGCGTTGGCTGCCGGGGAACAAATCACGGTGGTGAAAGAGGAGTCGATCGGCGCGGCGGCCAAGGCGGTCGTCGATGATGCGGGTGCGCTACTCACTGCGCCGATGCGGATGAATGGTGAAGATTGGTTGAAGGTCGGAGCCGGCGCGGCCGTGGTAGGGGGTTTTGTCGCAGGCGACCATGCGATCCAAGACTGGGTGGATCGGAACAATAAGAGTGCAACCGGCAAGAAGGTGGCCGATGGCTTCAACACCTTCGGCAACCCGATCACAATGGCAGGCGTCAATGTCGGGGTGATTGCGCTCGGTCTCGCCAACCAGTCCTACGGGGGTGGAAGCTGGATCAAGGAGGCAGGGCTGGTCAGCCTGGAGGCCGAAGGGTTTGCCGTGGTTGCCACTGAGATGATCAGCAATATCGCGGGGCGTTCTCGTCCCAATAAAGGCCAAGGCGCGACACACTTCAGCCCATTTTCGGGGAACACCTCATTTGGCTCCTCCCACTCGTCTGCCAGCTTTGCCGTTGCCGCGGTCTTTGCCGAACGATTCGATCCTGCGATCGGTTGGTTGTCCTATGGTGTGGCGGCAGCGGTGGCCGGATCGCGAGTCTATACGGACAATCACTTTGCTTCCGATGTCGTGCTCGGCAGTTTGATCGGTTGGGGCATGGGAAAATTTATCAATCGGCAGCATTCTGCCGATCCGGACGATTGGCAAATTCGTCCGCTGACCCTGGATCAGGGGACAGGGACGGGCCTCATGATCGGGAAGCGATTCTAGCCACAGCGGACGAATCCATGGCGCATGGTGGTGCCGGCATGTCCCCCCTGCTGCAAGTCCGGCGAAGGCTGGTCTGCGCTTGGAACGGTGTGAAGGCAGCCTATCGTGCGGAGCAGAGTTTTCGCATTCAGGTGGCCGTCGCCGGTGCCGTCAGCATGGCCGGGATCATCGTCGGGCTGTCACAAACGGAGTGGCTGTTTATCGTCACGGCCATCGGCATGGTGCTGTCCCTGGAGCTGCTGAACACCATGATCGAAAAAACGCTCGATCTGCTTCACCCGGCGCAACATGATGCAGTGAAATTCATCAAGGACGTTTCGGCTGCCGCGGTGCTGCTCTCGTCACTGGCGGCGGTCATCCTCGGGGCGTACATCTTTGCGCATCATCTGCTGTGACGCCGCCTTCACCTTGACACCCCCTTGGGGCAACGATATTCTGCTCCGCACCGATGCCAATCATGCACATCAAGCGACAAGGCAAGCCGAAGCTGGCACGCGGCCTAACATCCGGTCCGCCACTTCCTCATAGAGAGGCTCCACTGCTGCTGTCGAAGGCGCTGGCGGGAGCACTCTTGCGTCTGTACGATGTGCCGGATCCGCGCAAGCCCGGCCGGCTGATTCGTGGCTATGACCGGCCTCATGCCTTGCGGACTGCGCGCATGTGCGCGGCGGTCGCGGAAGATTTGGGACATCCGCCTGCCAGGGTTCGCCAGTATCAAATCGCCTGTCTCTTGCACGACCTCGGAAGAGCTGGATTGGACCGAAATCGATTCGGGGCGATTTGGTCATGGGCGCGGCATCGCTGCATCCCAACCAGGCCTCGCGAGTGGCGTGCGGTCCATCCGGCGACGGCCTACGGTCGGGAAACGGAAGCGTTCCTCGCTCGATATGCCGGAGACTTGGAACGGGACGGCATTCCCATGGATCGCTGGAGTCGTGCTCAAGTAGAGATGCGCCTCGGCTACGCGCGCCGTTTGGCGCGACGGCTCAGGGAAGTCAAGCCGGAGTTGGCTCGATTGGGTGTTCGTTGGGTTCCTTGGATGGCACGGGTCATGCTGTACTACTATTACCCTGAGAAATTGCACGATGCCCAGCCTTGGGTGCGCCAGTTGGCCGAGGTCTTAGTGGCCTGCGAGCAGTTTGAGGCCTACAGCAATCGCCGCCGTGGACAGGATTACTACACCCGATCGAAGGAAACCTTGGCGGAGGCGTTTGCTTATTTGAACAAGCTTCAGATGGAGGGAATCCTTTCTGGTGCGGTCATCGAGTCCTTGCGGAGCCTGGCGGCCGAAGGGATGTTCGACCGGATTCTGTCAGAGGCCAGAGGCCGTGCCATATCCGTACGTGAACGGAATCAGCTGAAGCGGCTGGCCAAAGGAGGAACCTGATGCCGGTCAGGACCGTCCCGCTCTGCGTCGAGATGCAAGGAGGCGCGCAGATTGAGAATGTCACCAATCAGGTGAAGCGAGCCGTCACGGAGGCTGGGCTTCGAGCCGGGGTTGTCACGGTCTTCGTCAAGCACACCACGGCCTCTGTGCTGATCATCGAAGACGAGCCGGGGATTCGGGCTGACACGAAAACCTTGTTCGATCGGTTGATTCCGGCTGATCCGGCCTGGCAGCACAATACACGCAATCCTGGTGAGGACAATGGGCACAGCCATCTGCGGGCCCACTTGCAGGGGCCATCCGTGACGATCCCCTTCGTGGACGGAGCGCTGGTGCTCGGCACGTGGCAGCAGATCGTGGTGATCGATTTCGACACCAGGTCGCGCACGCGCGATCTGGTCGTACAAATCCTCGGTGAATAGCTTCGCTATAGGAATCTCGCTTCGCGTTGTCTTTGCTCTGAATTGTCTGAGTCTGGCCGTGGGGTCACTGTGGATCAGTGACGTGCGCGGCGAAGCGCAGCCACGAGCCATTGCGCCAGCTCCAGAACTCTCGCCTGAAGAACGTTCGACCATTGCGCTATTCGAGCGATCGGCTCGTTCGGTCGTCTTTATCACGAACACCGGCATTCGCCGCGATCTTTTTTCCCTCAATCTGTTTGAGGTGCCGCAAGGGACCGGGTCTGGATTTGTCTGGGACAAGGCCGGGCATATTGTGACGAATTACCACGTGGTCCATGGAGCCGATCAGATCAATGTGATTATGGCGGACCGGTCTGACCACAAGGCCAAAGTCGTGGGTGTGGACCCGGATCACGATTTGGCGGTGGTGCAGATTAAGGTGCCTCCGGATTTACTAGCCCCGATCCCTGTCGGCAGTTCCAGCGAGTTGAAAGTGGGTCAGAAGGTGCTGGCCATCGGGAATCCGTTCGGCTTGGACCATACGTTGACGGCCGGCGTGGTGAGTGCGTTGGGCCGGACGATTAAGTCCATGACGGATCGGACGATCGACGGGGTGATACAGACGGATGCGGCGATCAATCCCGGCAA
>JBJTAZ010000250.1:0-3874 GCA_046091085.1 Nitrospiraceae bacterium | reverse complement strand
CGTTCAACTGGTGCGTGTACTCGCCCTTCCAGCGAAACGTCTGGCCGGGCCGCCGCTCCAACCCCGCCAAATCGATCCCGCGGCTCTTGAGGAATTTCAGATGGGCTTCCGGGAAATCCTCCCCCACCACGGCGATCAGGTCCACGCCGGTGAAATAACTGGCCGCGGTCGCAAAATAGGTCGCCGACCCGCCCAACACCTCGGTGCCTTCGCCGAACGGCGTCTTGACCGTATCCAGCGCGACCGACCCGACGACCAACAACTTACCCATCTCAGCGACCTCCTTTCGCCGGCGCATCGCGCCGGGCCAGCAATAGACGGAGCCGTGTGCGCGCCTCCTTGGTAATCTTGTCGGGCGCCGTCAACACCGCATAGTCCAGCGCCGTCCCACAGGCGCAGGCGCGCGGTTCGTCGGCCACCGCCAGCGTAGCGCGCAGGATGCGTTTGGCCATGGCCACGTTCTTGTGCAGGGTCGCCAGGATCGCCTCGACCGTCACGGATTCCTCGCTGGAATGCCAGCAATCGTAGTCGGTCGGCAAGGCCAACGTGGCGTAACAGAGCTCGGCTTCCCGAGCCAGTTTGGCCTCGGGCATGTTGGTCATCCCGATCACGTCCACGCCCCACTGCCGGTAGAGAAAGGACTCGCCGCGCGTGGAGAACTGCGGCCCTTCGATGCAGAGATAGGTCCCCCCGCGATGCACCGTGGCGCCAGACGATTGGGCGGCCCCGGCCATCGCCGCCGAGAGGCTCGGACAGATCGGGTCGGCGAAGGCCACGTGGGCCACGATGCCACGGTCGAAAAACGTGCCGATCCGGCGCTTCGTGAAATCGATGAACTGATCAGGCAACAGCACGTCGCCCGGCCGCACCGATTCCTTCATGCTGCCCACCGCGCTGACGGCGATCACCCGGGTGACCCCCAGGCCTTTCATGGCGTATATGTTGGCGCGGAAGTTGATGTCGCTCGGGCTGATGCGGTGCCCCCCGCCATGACGGGAGAGAAAGGCCACGGAGCGCCCGTCGATCCGGCCGAGGATCAGCGCATCGGAGGGTTTGCCGAACGGCGTATTGAGCTTCACCTCGCGGACCCGCTCCAGCCCCTCCATGTCATAGAGGCCGCTGCCGCCGATAATGCCGATTGATGCTGTCGCTTGTGTCGCCTGCTTGCGTGCCACGCTTGTCGTCCCTCCTACGTTACGACCGTCGTCTGCTGCGCCTCTCTTTGACTCGCCCCGGCCAAGCCGGCCAGAAACCGATGCACCAGTTCCAGAATGCGACCCGTCACGTTCTCGAACGCTTCCTGCTCTCCGATCGTCAGCCAGACCAGCCCCGGCTCCTTGCGGAACCAGGTCAATTGCCGCTTGGCAAATTGGCGCGTGTCCCGCTAGAGCAGGCGCACCGCTTCTTCGTACCCGTATTCGCCGGCCAGATGGCCGGCCATCTGCCGATAGCCGAGCCCTTTCATGGACCCGAGCTGCCGGCCGTAGCCTTTGGCCAGCAGGGTGCGCGTCTCCTCCAGCAGCCCCTTGGCCAGTTGCTCGTCCACCCGCGCATCCACCCGCCGGTACAAGACATCCCGTTCACGGGTCAGCCCGATGACGAGCGGGGCGAAAGACGCATCCCCGAACGCATGCACCTGAAGCGAATCGGACAGGGGCCGGCCGGACAGGCGGTAGACTTCCAGCGCCCGGATGATTTTCACCTGGTCGTGGGGATGCAGCCGCCGCGCCGTCACCGGATCCACGCGAGACAGCTCCTGGTAGAGATGCTCCGCCCCCTTGTCTCGCGCCTCGGCTTCCAGTCGCCGGCGCAGATCCCAATCAGCGGCCGGCCCCTCCCACAAACCCCGTAACAGCGCGCGCACATAGAGGCCCGTTCCGCCGACCAGCAACGGGAGCCGCCCGGCGCCGTGGAGTTGCGCGATGGCCTCCAGCGCATGCCGGCGATAGAGCCCGACGTTGAACGGCTGGTCCGGCTCGACCAGATCGATCAACCGGTGCGCCACCCCCTGCCGCTCCGCCACCGTCGGCTTGTCCATGCCGATATCCATCCCGCGAAACACCTGACGCGAATCGGCCGTGAGCACGTGCGTACCCAGGACCTTGGCCAGCAAGACCCCGACCCGGCTCTTGCCGACGGCCGTCGGCCCGCCCAGGGCGAGCAGGGGCGTGTGTCCCGCCCAATTGGACATGGTGAGTGTTGAATTGCTCATGGTCGTCATGCGCGGCCGAACATCTTGTTCAGTTCCTCTTCGGGCAGGCGCAATGCCACACGTCGCCCGTGCGGGCAGGTCATCGGCAACCCTTCGCGCACCCAGTCTTCAATGAGTTGCTTGCCCTCGGAGAGCGCCATCGCCCGGCCGGCCCGCACCGCACTGTGACAGGCCATCGTCGCCAAAATGGGCCGCACCTTGGCCTCCAGCGACGAGGCGGCGTTCCACTCCGACAGGTCCTCGATCAGGTCCTGCACGAGTCCCACATAGTCCACGTGCACCAGTTGGGCCGGCACCGCCCGCACGACGAACGCCGCAGCGCCGAAGGGCTCGATGGAGAGCCCAAACTTTTCCAGTTCCGGCAGATGGCGCGTCAGCAGCGCGGCGCTCTGGAGGGGCACTTCGATCGGCTCGGAAATCAGCAGCGGCTGGGAGACCACGCGTTGCTCCAGCCAGGCCCGCCACAAACGCTCGAAGAGCACCCGCTCGTGCGCCGTGTGCTGATCGATCACTTGCAGCTCCGTGCCGACCTGGGCAATCAAGAACGTCCGGCTGACTTGGCCCAGCGGGATCACCTCGCTCGTCGCTTCGATCAGGTAGGCCGGCGAGGCTTCCCCAACCCCCGGCACCGCCAGTTGCTCATCCCCGGACTGGGAGGCGACTGCTTCAGACCTGGCCACTTCCGGCCATCCGACGGCCGCGCCAGCCCATCCGCCAGAGCCCCGTGCAACCGGTTCCTGCGGCGGAGCCGCCCCGCCAATTGGGATGCTCTGCGGACTGCCGCCCAAGGCCGTCCGGACCGCCCGGCGGACCGTTTGATGGACCAGGTCCTGATCGGCAAACCGCACTTCACGTTTCGCCGGATGCACGTTCACATCCACACGAGCCGGATCGACCTCCAGGAACAGGACATACTGAGGGTAGCGCCCCTTGGGGAGAAAGGAGCCATACCCGTCGGCGATCGCATGGGACACGGTCGGACTCTTGACGGCGCGCCGATTGACGAAGAGTTCCTGCGGCGTGCGCCCGGCGCGCGCCTGAGCCCCGTGCACGACCACGCCGGTCAGGCTCAGGCCCGGCCCCTCACCCCTCACCTCGGCCACCTGTTCCAACCAGCGCTGGCCATAGAGTTGCAACAACCGGTCGCGTAGAGAAGCCGCCGCCGGATACTCCAACACCTCCTGCCCGTTGTGCAGCAGTCGGAACCGGACGTGCGGCCAAGCCAGCGCCGCCTGCTGCATCACTTGACAGATGTGCGAGAACTCCGTCGGCTGGGCCTTCAAAAACTTTTTTCGTGCCGGGGTGTTGAAGAACAGATCCGCCGCCTCGATCTGGGTGCCGGGGGGCGCGGCGACGTCCTCCTGCCGATCCACCGCCCCGCCCGTGAGGATCAACCTGGTGCCGACGGGTTCGTCCCGTTGCGCGGTCGTCAACGTCAGCCGGGACACGGACGCGATGCTGGGCAGGGCTTCTCCGCGAAACCCGAGGGTCCGGATGGACCAGAGATCCTGTTCGGAACGAACCTTGCTGGTGGCATGACGCTGCACAGCCAACGGGGCGTCCTCGCGGCTCATCCCTTCCCCATCGTCGCTGACCTTGATCAGCGTGCGCCCTCCGTCCCGCACCTCCACCGTGACCTTCGTCGCGCCGGCATCCAAGCTG
>JBJTAZ010000249.1:0-3469 GCA_046091085.1 Nitrospiraceae bacterium | reverse complement strand
GTCGTCACCGGCTCTGCGCACCCGGGCGCGGGTCCGACACGAAGCCGTTCCGGTTGGGCATCTGCCCGGTGGCCAGCGACTTGGCGTCCAGCACGGCGTCGTTCTTGACGATACCGTGCTGGGCCAGGATCCAGGCGGTGACGGCATAGACCTCATCCGATGTGAGCGACAGCGGCGCGGTGAAGGGCATGGCGCGGCGGATATAGTCGTAGAGCGTGGTGGCGTAGGGCCAGTAGCTGCCCACGGTCTTGACGGGGTTGGCCGTCGCCAGCGTGTCTTGGCCTCCCACGAGTCGCGGCGCCGGCCCTTCCTTGCCGGTGACGCCGTGGCAGGACGAGCAGCGGGTGGCATAGAGACGGGCGCCGGCCTGCACGGTGCCTTGTCCCGGCGGCAGCCCTTCCCCGGTCGGGGCGACATCGATGTCCCAGGCGCGGATCTCCGCCTCCGTCGCCGGACGGCTGAGCCCGATGCGGCCATCCTGTGCGCCGGCCAGGTCGGTTACCGCCGTCCGGATGACGCCGCAGAACAGGCCGACGAGGACGGAGGCCAGGGCCTTCCTAGACATGCACATTGCGCACCGTTCCGTTGGACGTCACGAGCCAACTCTGAATCGCATTGTAATGGTAGGCGGAGTTGACCCCGCGGATCGCAATGAGCGCTTGGCGGGTCGGTTGCACGTAGCCGGTCTCGTCCGTGCAGCGGGACTGGAGGATCGCGTCCTGTCCGTCCCATTGCCAGGGCAGTCGGAATGCGGTGGCGCATCGGGGGAGCACCGGCTCTTGGAGTTGCGCCGGCTGCCAGGTGCGTCCGCCGTCCGTGCTCACGTCGGTCCGCACGATGCGGCCCCGGCCGCTCCAGGCCAGCCCGCGGATCTCGACGAACCCGGCCCTGACCGTCTGTCCGCCGGAGGGGCTGGTAATCACGGATTTGGCATCCATGACGAGCGTGAACTGTCTTGCGGTCCCATCCGGCATCAGGTCCGTGTAATGGGACGTCTCGTCCCGCGTCATCCACGGGGCGATCCCCAACTTGAGGCGGCGCAGCCATTTCACGTTGGCATTGCCTTCCCAGCCGGGGAGGAGCAGACGGAGCGGATAGCCTTGCTCCGGGCGCAGGGCTTCTCCGTTTTGGGCATAACAAATGAGGGCCTCGGCCATGGCCTGTGCCAGCGGGATCGAACGGGCCATGGCGCCGGCATCGCTGCCTTCGGCCAGCATCCAGGCGGCCTCAGGCTTTGCGCCGACTTCGCGGAGGACCAAGGATAGGGGGACGCCGGTCCATTCGCTGGTGCTGAACAGTCCATGCGTCTCCTGCACGGTCCGTGTCTCCGGTGTATGCCATTCGCCCCCGGAGTTGCCGGAACATTCGATGAAGGCCAGACGGGAGGCGGAGGGAAAACGCTTCAACTCCTCGAGCGTAAAGGTCATGGGTTGCTCGACCAACCCGTGGACGAGGAGGCGGTGGCGGGTCGGGTCGATGACCGGGACGCCGTTGTGGTGCCGTTCAAAATGCAGCTCCGCCGGCGTGATGATGCCATGGAGCGTCTGCAGCGGGGTGAGGGAATGCGATGCGCCGGCCAGTCTCGTCGCCCGTTCGAAGGCGGCCCGTTTGCCGTAGGGGCTCGGCGGACGGCCAGGCAGACGCGTCGGGTCCTCGGTGCCGGGAGTCGGTGCTGGCGCCGCGTGCAGCGAGGACAGGGCCGTCTGGGCGGCGGTCAGGCCGGCCAGCGAAACGGCGCCGGCCAAGAGGGCCCGCCGGCTCAATCCCGGCTGCGGCTCGGCGGACGGTTCGGGGGCGGAATGTTGGAGAGGGGGCTCCGACGAATCGGGCGCATCCTGTGCCATGGCTGGTCCCTCCGGAGGCGGCGTTCACGGGCGAGCATACCACAAGCAGGGGCCGGCACGAGGGGCGCGGCCCTCAAGTTTTTCCTTGTGGGGACCGAAAAACCCGATGAGTGGGTGTGGATTATGCTGACCCAGGAGCTACGTGTGGCACGAATTCTGGTGATCGACGACGAGGCGGCGATTCGCGGCATGCTCCGCGACTTGCTGGAAAGCGAGGGGCATCTCGTCGTCGAGGCGTCCGACGGGGCGGTGGCCATGAAGCAATGGCGGGAGTCCAGCCGGGAGCAGCCGTTCGACCTGATCATTACCGACATTCTCATGCCGGACAAGGACGGGTTGGAGGTGATTCGGGAGATCCGCCGCCTGTCGCCCGCGACGAAAGTCATCGCCATTTCCGGCGGGAGTCCCCAAGTGCGGGTCCGGCTCCTGGATGTGGCCGAACGCTTGGGGGCATTTCGGACGATCGACAAGCCCTTCGCGCTTCAGTCCATGCTCGATGCCGTGAACGACGCGCTCGGAGGAACTCCGCCGGCCGGCTAGTCGCAGCCGATGCGCTGGCCGGAGCGGATCAGGTCGTTCGCATCCGCGATGAAAATGAGGCGGCAGGTCACGCTGGCCCCGTACATGGGGAGGAGGTTATATTCGTCGGCCTGTCCGGGCATGCGGTCGACGGTGAAGTCCCACCCCATCTCTTCCATCCCTTCCTGAGACGTATGGGGATGGAGGTTCGGCGGGCCCAATTCGTAGTAGAGGTCTTTTTTATTCTTCCCGATCCAGCGGTTGATGACGTCGTCCCAGGTCTGGTAGAAGCCAGTGACACCCGGTTGCATGCTGCTGGCGCAGCCGCTCGGCAAGACCATCACGGCCATCAGCACCAGCGATAATGCGAACAACCTGGTCATGACGCCCTCCTAATCATTGCAGGGTTCCAGCTGCGTTGAGCGGGACGATGTCTGTTGAGGGGCGGGCGTCCGCCCCGCTGCCGGCTGGTTCTCCAGCAGCATCCGCAGCCGGGCCGAGTTCCTGGCCAATCCGACCAGCAGAACCGTCGAAGACAGCAAGAACGTCAGGCGTTCGGGCGTGGGATCGTCCCAGAGAGCGGTGAGCGTTTCCACCAGGCGTCGATCCACGCAGGCCGAGCCGATGGCGACCGGCAGGGCCAGCCCCATCCCCCATCGCCACAGCTTGTCCGCGTTCCACCGCCCCATGTCCTGCCTCGCGCCGATCCGGGCAAACGGCGGCGACTCTAGCAGAAGCCGCCATACCTGTCACGCGGATTTTGCCGACGTTCAGCCCGGCCTGGGTTGTTGGGTTGACTTCATGAATGATTCTTGTACGTTGCGCTGCGAATCGTTAGAAAATTCGCCGGTGGATTGCGCGCGTATGGCCTGCCTGAGGAACTTGTGAGTTTTGAATTGTAAGTTATGGGCGATCAGCTCAATCTCAAACCCTCAACAGTCAACACTCGCGCCGGCCTGCTCCTGTGCCTGGCCCTGAGCCTGGCCTCCTGCGCCTGGTTCGAGCCGCAGCCGTACCATGAGACCTACCAAGTCACCAGCCTGACCGTCATCCTGATGGACGACGCCAGTCTGCAAGCCAAGTGGAAAGAATTGTCCGGGCGTCCA
>JBJTAZ010000248.1:0-9256 GCA_046091085.1 Nitrospiraceae bacterium | reverse complement strand
CGGCCCTACAGGATGCAGCGCATCGGGGGGATCTCCAGGCGGTCCGTACGTTGGTGGAGCAAGGGGCTCCGATCAATGAGCGATCCAGCGCCAACGCCCCCCCGTTGCAAAATGCCGCCGCCCAAGGACATGTGGAGGTTGTGAAGTTTCTTCTGGACCGGGGGGCCGATATCAATGCCGGGCAAGGCTGGTTTACTCCCTTGGCCGCAGCTGCGGCAGGAGGCCAACTGGAAGTCGTGAAGCTTCTGCTCGATCGAGGGGCCGACGTCGACGCAAAGAGCCCCCACATTGGATACACCGCTTTATGGTGGGCTGCTTGGACCGGCAAGACGAAAGTCGTGCAATTGCTCTTGGATCGAGGGGCCAATTGTTGTGAAGCAGCCAGTGGAGAATTGACCTCGGTCAACACTCCGCTCAAAGCGGCTCAAGACCATGGACATGACGGGATTGTCAGACTGATCCAGCAGGCTGAAGCCCGGCAGTTTGGAACCGCGCCGCTAGTGGCCATATCTCCCAGCCCTGTTTCCCCAGCTCCGCCGATCGTGGCCAATGTGCCAAGCAGCGACGTGGATCAGCCGCTTGCCGAAAGAGCCGCCAAACAAAACCGCTATGCGATCATCATGGGGATCGAAACCTATCGCAACAAGCTGCCGAAGGCGGAGTTTGCGGCGCATGATGCGCAGACGATGAGGGACTATCTCACGAAGGGCATGGGCTTCTCGGAAGAGAACGTCGCAATTCTCGTCAACGAGAATGCGACCCGCACGGACATCGAAAAGTATGTGGAACATTGGCTGCCCAATCGGGTCGAAAAAGAGGGCACAGTCTTTATCTACTACTCAGGTCACGGAGCCCCGAATGCGAAGACCGGCGACGCCTATCTCGTGCCCTACGACGGAGATCCGGCGTTCGTGGACGCGACTGGCTATCCCTTGAAGCGGCTCTATGAGAGCCTTGGCAAGCTTCCGGCGAAAGAAGTCGTGGTGTTGCTCGACTCCTGTTTCTCCGGCGCCGGCGGAAGGTCAGTGATCGCCAAGGGCATGAGGCCGATGGTGTTGTCGGTGGAAAATCCTGTGCTGGCCGGGGGGAAAACCGTCGTGCTCGCGGCCAGCCAGGGCGATCAGGTTTCCAGCACCTACGACCAAAAAGGTCACGGCCTCTTGACCTATTATTTTTTGAAGGGCCTGCAGGGAGAAGCGGATAAGAACAAAGATGGCAGCATTGATCTGGCCGAGGTCTTCGCCTATGTGAAGCCGCAGGTCGAGCGCAGGGCCCGACGCGATTTCAATAACGAGCAGACTCCCCAACTGCTCGGGAGTCCGAATCTCCTGACCAAAGGCGTCCGACTGGTTGAGCCTGCCGGCCCGACCAAGCCATAGCGAGTGTTCAGAGTTGAGTTGTGAGTTCTTAGTTATCCGAACTCAAAATTGAAAACTCAACAGCGATAACGTGGAGGTTGCTCAGAGATCCCTGATGATGCCTTGCAGGATGGTGATCTGCGTGATGGGATCGCCGGCGCTCTTGAGCTCGGCGCGGATTTGTTCTTTGAGGTAGGAGGAATAGCCGACTTTCTCGACCAGCAGCTCGAGGAACCGTTCGGCCGGCAACAGGCTGTGAGACTTCAGGTCGGCCAACGTATCGTCGGCGACCGGCACGTAGGTGTTGCCGATATGCAGCACCACTTTGTAGTGGCCGTTGCCCAACCGTTCGAACTTCAGTCCCTTCATGCGGGCCTCACCGGTTGCCGTCAAGCTCAAACGCGGCCCATTGTAGTCAAAGAGGGTCGGGAAGACAAGAGAAGTCAGTGGGATGCGGCGGCGCGGCCATCCGGAGCCGTCTCCTCCCATGGTCGGGACCAACCTCAAAAGTGACTTTTCCCTTCCCAAATGCCACCGGTTTAGGGTATATAAGCATGCTTCACGTATAAGCTCACGGGACTACGGAAGAATTTGTCCCGGTTGCCCATGAAAAAAGTTGTGAGTGTGAGAAGGAGGCGATAGATATGAAGACCCTGCTCCTGAACCCACCCTCATTCGAGGGCTTCGACGGGGGAGCCAGCGCCCGCTATCAGGCCACGCGCGAAGTGCGTTCGTTCTGGTATCCGGTCTGGCTGGCCTACCCGGCCGGATTGATCAAGGACAGCCGGCTGCTGGATGGGCCGGCCCAAGGCGTCTCACCGGAAGAAACCGTCAAGATTTCCGGGGACTATGAGTTCGTCGTGATCTTCACCAGCACGGCCGGGTTCGCGAACGATGCCAAGCTGGCCGAATCCATGAAAGCCAACAAGCCGACGATCAAGATCGCCATGGTCGGACCGCACGTGACGGTGCAGTCGGAGGAGAGTCTCAACGCCTGCCGCGCGCTGGATTTCGTCTGCCGACGGGAGTTCGATTATTCGGTGGCCGAATTCGCCTGGGGTCACAAGCTGGACACCATTGCCGGCGTCAGCTATTGGAAAGACGGCAAGATCGTGCACAACCCGGACCGTCCGGCGATCGAGGATTTGGATGCGCTGCCCTTCGCCACGGACATTTACGCGCGGGACCTAGACTACAAGAAGTACAACATTCCCTACTTGCTCCATCCCTACGTGTCTTTCTACGCGTCGCGCGGCTGTCCGGCCCTCTGCACCTTCTGCCTCTGGCCCCAGACGATGAGCGGCCACCCCTGGCGGACGCGCAGCGCGGCCAACCTGGTTGCGGAGGTCAAGGGCGTGCGGGAGAAGTTCCCCGAAGCGAAGGAAATCTTCTTCGACGACGACACGTTCCCCTGGGCCAAGGCCCACGTGCTGGAAGTCTGCGAAGCGCTCAAACCCTTGAAAGTCACCTGGTCCTGCAACGCCCGCGTGCACACGGACCTGGAAACACTCCAGGCGATGAAGGACGCAGGCTGCCGCCTGATGGTCGTGGGCTTCGAGTCGGGCGACGACACGATCCTCAGGAACATCAAGAAAGGCGCGACGACCGAACAGGCCGTCGCGTTCATGAAGGACGTCAAGAAGGTCGGGATCGTCGTGCACGGGGACTTCCAGATCGGCCTGCCCGGCGAAACGCCGGAGACCATCGAGAAGACCATCGAGTTCGCCAAGCTGCTCGATCCGCAGACCATCCAGGTCTCCATGTCGCATCCCTATCCCGGGACCGAATTCGACAGCTACGTGCGCAAGCACGGATACCTGGCCAATGAAGAGATTACGGATGAGCTCGGGCATCAGCTGCCGAGCATCCAGTATCCTGGCCTGGACCGGCGGTACATGGTGGAAATGGTCGAGCGGTTCTATGATCGCTTCTATTTCCGCCCCAGGGTCATCCTGCGGTTCCTGCGCATCATGGCCGTCGATTCCTACGAACGCGGCCGGTTGCTCGAAGAGGCCAGGGATTATTTTGCGACGCGCGCCAAGCGCCATCGCTTCGCCCGGGCCGAAGAAGTCAGCGCATAACGATCAGCCTGTGTTTCCCTCCGACCGGAGTCCAAAGACTCCGGAGGAGGGAGCCGGCGCGACGACCCGGTCGGCACGATCCTCAATCTTGCTCACGCCTCAACCAAACAGACCGTCCCGGTGGCACGCAGCCGATGCCCCTGCGCAGAGCCGATCGCACAATCGTATGACTCGTCAGACTCGACGACAGACCAGATCCCTGGCCCTCCGGACGCTCGCCTCGACACTCGGTGTAGTCGTGGCGCTGGGCTGGGTGGGAACCGCCCTGGCGGATCAGGCTCAGCACGAAGGGCACGAGCCGGCTGCTCAGCACGACAGTCATTCGGGAGCGGCGGCCGAGCCGACCCCGCAGGAGCCGGCGGCCACCGACCATAGCGCACACCAGGCTGAGCCAGTGGACCACGATCACGGCGACCAGCATGCAGGCCATGGGGACCACGTCACCGGACCGGTGGATGAAGCCACCACCATCGTCCGTGGCGGTGTGACGCGCGAGGAAGAGAAGGCCTACTCGCTGTTCATGCACCGGTCCTGCGGGCTGGCGCTGATCGGCCTGGGCGTCCTGATCCTGGCCGACCGGATGACGCAGAAGCGATACGGCGCCATTCGCAAAGGCATGGGGGCGATTTGGTTCCTGATGGGCATTCATATTTTCCTGAACGCGGACCCGACCGACTGGCCGCTGGCGGCCTCGTTTGCAGAAAGCTGGGCCAGGCCCGGGTCCGGAGAGTGGCTGCAACACAAGGTGCTCTCGTTGATCCCGGTGGCCATCGGACTCAATGCGCTCATCTTTGCGCGGCGTCGGATGGAGTTGAAGCCCTCCCAAAGTTTCGCGCTGGGGGTGATCATGGCGCTGGGCGGCATCGGGCTCATGATCCATCAGCACGAACATAGTCCGGGGATGGACATGGCCTTGATCGAGAAGCAGCACCGGACCATGGCGGTCACCTCCCTCTTGATCGCACTCGGGGCGGTCGGGGATGGGCTACAGCTCCTGACCTGGAAGGCCAAACCGTTCGTGCTCCCGATCGGCTTGATCCTGTTGGGGCTGGAATTGGCGGTCTACGTCGAGTAACAGTAGGATGCTGAAAAAATCCCCCAACGTTGTTCTCGGTCGCTCAATCCCCTCAACGTACTTTTCCAGTACGCCTCGGGGCGCTCGCTCCCTGCGGCCTCGTTGGCTGGCCTTTTTGAGCATCCTATTGGCATCCATACTTTCATCAGGAGCGTAAGTGCGGTCTTTCGTCGAACTGCTCCAATGGCTCTGTTTGATTCCGGTTCTCGGAGGGTCGTTGTTCGGGCTGCTCTGTGTGCCTGCTGCCCTTTGGTTCTGTCGGCAGCGAGGCGCCGCCGCCGGAACGTTTCCGGACGGGCAGTGGCCTCCGGTCACCGTGCTCAAGCCCGTGTATGGGGTGGAGAAGCAACTCAAAGCCAACCTCCGGACCATGTGCCTGCAGGACTATCCGGACTACCAGGTCGTCTTTTCCGCGCAGCGGCCCGACGATCCGGCGCTCCCGATTCTCCGCGAATTGCAGCAAGAGTTCGGGGCAAGCCGCGTCGCGGTCGTGGTGAAAAATCTCCAGGCCGGGATGAACGGCAAGGTGAATAACCTGATCGGCGGGCTCACTGAGGCGAAGCACGAGATCCTGGTCATCAGCGACAGCGACATCCGCGTCCGGCCCGAGTATCTCAAGACGGTCGTGGGACCGCTGGCCGATCCAACGGTCGGCTGCGTCTGCACGCCGTTCAAGGCGGTCAACGCCGACCGCTGGTATGAGCAGCTCGAGCTCTTGAGCATGAACGCGGACTTCATGCCGAGCGTCATGTTCGCCCTGACGACCGGGGCCTCGAACTACAGCAACGGCCAGTCCATCACGCTCCGGCGCGACACGCTGACGAAGATCGGCGGGCTGGACAGTTTGGCAGAGTATCTGGTGGAAGATTACGAAATCGGCCGGCGCATCTGGGAATCGGGGCAGCGCATGGCCGTGCCGCCCCATTTCATCGAAGCCACGGTGGACCTGAAATCCGTCGCGCAATGGTGGAGCCATCAGGTCTACTGGGACCAGAACACGCGGTTCGCGCAGCCGGGCGGCTTTGCCGCCACCGTGCTCACGCGGTCCGTGCCGTTTGCGCTGCTGTACGCGCTCTTGCGGCTCATGGACCCGATCGGGCTGGCGGTGCTGGGCGGTGCGGTCGCGCTCCGGCTGGCCACGACAGCCCTCGTCCTCGGCCGGATCGGGGATCGCGCAGGGCTTCGTGGCCTGTGGCTCCTGCCCCTGCGCGACGTGCTGGGGCTCGCCTCCTGGGCGCTCGCGTTTACGCAGCGGACCGTGATCTGGCGGGGTGCGGAATTCGTCCTGACCCGCAACGGGCGGCTGGTTCCTCGGGAGGCCCGCTCATGACCGAGACGTCCCGGCCCATTCGTGCATCCAAACTTTCGAGCGAATCCACGCTGACGAGGAGACTGACCATGTTACGAGTGATCCTTGCGATGATCGTGGCCTCGGCCGCCACCGCGGGCGGGCAAATTCTGATCAAGAAGGGCATGCAGACCGTCGGCTCCCTGGAGACCTACCAGCCGATGGCGCTCCTGTCCTATTTCGGCCAAGCCCTCTCCAACCCCTACGTGATCCTGGGCACGATCCTGAACGGCGTATTCTATTTTCTCCTGATCGCCTCCCTCTCCTGGGCGGACGTGACGGTGGCCGTGCCCTTCACGGCCATCGAGTACGTCTTCGCGGCGATTCTCGCCGTGACGCTCCTGCAGGAAGTGGTGTCGCCGGTGCGGTGGGCCGGCATCGTGCTGGTCATCATGGGCGTCGTGCTCGTCTCCGTGAGTGGAGAAGCGGTCTCGCACCCCTAACAGGCAGACGGACGGTTGGAAAAGGAGAACTTCTAGCATGCGGCAGGTGAAGCCGTTTTATTTCGACATCACGGACGAGGAAATCGCCTACTACCAGCAGGAGTCGGCCAAGATTCTGAAATCGGCGACGCTGATCCTGGGGGAATACACTACGAAGTTCGAGAAGGCCTTCGCCGAGTTCATCGGTGTGAAGCACGCAATCTCCTGCAACAGCGGCTCGACGGCTCTGGAGTTCCTGCTGCGGATCAAGAAGATCGAGGGCAAGGTCGTGCTAGTCCCAACGAACACGAATTTCGCCACCGTCGCGGCGATCATCCGTGCGGGCGGCGAGGCGGTTTATCTGGACATGGACAAGCAGACCTTTGCGCCAAGCCTCGCCATGGTCCAGGCGGCCATCAAGAAACATCAGGTCAAGGGCAAGACGCCGGTGGCCGGCGTCCTCTGGGTCCACATCGGCGGCGTCGTCTCGCCGGAGTTTCCGCAGGTGGTGGCCGACTGCCGCAAGCAGGGGCTCTTCGTGATGGAAGATGCGGCCCATGCTCATGGCAGCCAGCTCAAGGGCATCAAGTCCGGCAACCTGGCCGACGCGGCCGCCTTTTCCTTCTTTCCGACGAAGGTCATGACCACCTGCGAAGGCGGCATCATCACGACCAACAACGACGAGGAAGACTATCTGGCCCGGTCCTTCCGCAATCAGGGCAAGCGGGGCATGAACTTCGGCGGCCTGCACCATGATTTCGGCAACAGCAGTCGGATCACGGAACCGGGCGCCCTCCTGGGCCTGATCCAGTTGAAGAAGCTCCCGCAGATGCTGGCAAAGCGGCAGCGGGGCTACGAGATCATCGCCAAAGCGCTGGACAAGGCCGGACTCAGTTACGTCTCGACGACGCACATGGATGCGGCCAGCCAGTACAAGCTGATCGTCCACGTGCCGAAGGGCCGGACGACGGAGGATTTGAAGAAGCGCCTGAACGAAGCGGGCGTCATCTGCGGCGGCGGCGTCTACGACCTGCCGTGCCACAAGCAGCCGGGGGTCAAAGGGGTCTGCGCCGGCGAAACCTATCCGGGGGCGGACCGGTGGTGTCCGAACCACCTCTGCCCGCCGCTGACCTCCGGCATGACGGACGAGGACGCGGCGTACGTCGGCGAGATGCTCGTGAAACACCTCGCGTAAACGCAGGCACAATGGCGAACGGGGGAGCGATGAAAGACTTTGCGGTGGTCGGCGGCGGCATCGCCGGGCTGGCGATCGCCGAGATGCTTCAGCGGTCCGGCGCCTCGGTCGTCCTGCTCGAAAAAAACCAACTCCTTTGCGCCGAAGCCTCGGCTGAACTGCAAGGCTGGTTCCATACCGGCGCCCTCTATACGGCGCTGCCGAACAACTTCTTCTGCCGCACGATGGTCGGGAACCTGGACGACCTGGTGGATTACTACGGCGGGTTCCCCCAGATGAACCTGCGTGTGGACAAGCACATCTCCACGACGAATGCCGACGGCTGGTTCTCCAACCGGACCAACTTCTACGTCTACACGAGCACGGAGGGCGTGAGCTGGGCCTGGAAGCTGCCCTGGGCCGTGGCGCTACGGCGGGCCAAGCAGCGCATGTCCTGGTTCGAAACGTTGGATGCCTCGCGCAGCCTCAGCCATCAGTTGGGGTTCGGGTCCAAACCCCTCAAGTACGTGATGCACAACAACGCCTTGGGGCTCAACCTGGACCACGTCGCCTTTGCGCTCAAGTCCCGCGACCGGGCGATGAACACACGACTCATCGCCACGGACCTGCTCCGGTCTTTCCTCGCCTCGGGCGGGGAGGTGAAGACCCAGGCGCGGGTGCAGAGCCTGGACAAGGGGTCGGTGACGGTCAAGCTGGACGGCGGCGAAGCGCCGACCCGGATCGCCGCGCGCCACACGATCCTCGCGACCGGCAAGGACACGACGGCCTTCGAAGCCAACACCAAGGTCTTCATCAGCCCGCTGCTGGTCGTCTATCCGGCGCTGACCGACCTGAACTTCGTCCGCATGTCGCCCCACATGGACCAGACGATCAACCACATCTGCCACCGTATCAACGGGCTGGAGTATTCGTTGATCGGGAACGCGGTCTATCACGACGCCCAGCACACCAGCCAGGATGTGCAGGACAAGGTCCGGGCCAACATGCTGGCGATGGCGAAGAACGTATTCGGCGAGTTCGACGCCAGGAGCACCGACCTGTTTTTCGGCTACAAGACAGAGGTCTCCTCCTCCTCCTTCATCCGGAACTACCTCTACCACATCATCGACCGGGGCCATTACACCCTGACCTTGCCGGGCAAGTTCTCCCTCTGCTTCAGCCTCGCCGCGAACGTCTGCCGGCACTTCGGCATCGAGCCGGTGAAGGCCGTGCGGTTCACGGACGCCCCCTCCATCGAAGCCATGTTGCAGGAGCCCATGCATTCCCGCATGGCCAGGCGCCTCGCCGAGAAGTTCCAGCCCCGCTCGTAACCGGCCGATTCAGCCGAGCTCTTTTCCCTGGTTCCTCACAAATGTAGGCGTTGACAAGACAGCATCCAACGGGTACGGTACACGTACCTGTAACCGTACCTCTGTGAATGCCTGGGAGGTGAGTATGTCCAGAATCCGTTTTTCAGAAGACCTGACGCCGATCACCGATTTTCGAGTCCGTGCGGCTGAGATCGTCGCCAAGGTCAAAAAGACCAAACGGCCGATCATCCTGACGCAGCGGGGCCGTTCTGCAGCGGTGTTGGAGGATGTGCGCGAATATGAACGGAAAGCGGAGCGGATGGAATTACTAGAAGCGGTCCTGGCGGGGTTGCGCGCAGCGGAAAAAGGAGAGACGGTATCCCATACCAAGGCGATGGTGGAATTAGATCGGGTTCTGAATGGCTAAACGGGCAGTACTGACGTGGACTCGTCCCGCTCTCGATAGCCTGCTCAACATCATCCGTCAT
>JBJTAZ010000247.1:0-21530 GCA_046091085.1 Nitrospiraceae bacterium | reverse complement strand
CCCTGGACCAGTCAGGAATTCGCCAACGCGAGCGTCGATCGCGGCAAGGTGCTGTACAAAGAATATTGCGCCCAGTGCCACGGGTTCACCGGCAAGGGCGACGGTCCCGCAGCCTCCGGGCTGGAGCCGAAACCGGCGATTCATGCCAACATGCCCTTCGACAAGCTGCCGATCGACTATCTGTACAACGTGATCAACCACGGGGGCGCGGCGATGGGCAAGTCCCCGAGCATGCCCTATTGGAACCTGACGATCGGCCAGCAGGGCGTGGCCGACGTGATGGCCTATCTGAAGGTCACGTTCAAAGGCGGGCCGCAGGTGGCGCAGGCCGCGCCAGGCGGCGGCCCGTCCGGGGTCTGCCCGCAACCTCGCAAAACCGTCAAGGCGCCGGAGGAGTTCCTGGCAAAAACCAATCCGCTTCCTGCCTCCGCCGGCACCATCAACGCGGGCAAGACCTTGTTCCTCCAAACCGCGCAGCCGGTCGCTTGCGCCATGTGCCACGGCAACGAGGGGAATGGGCAGGGGTTCATGGGCGCGGCGCTGATCCCGCCGCCGCGCAACTTCACCTGCGGCAAGATGATGAAGGACCTTCCGGACGGGCAACTGTTCTGGATCATCAAGAACGGCTCGCCCGGCACGGGGATGATGTCGTTTGCCGGATTGCCGGATGACCAGGTCTGGCAGCTCATTCACTACATTCGAAGCCTGGCGAAGTAACAGGGCGCACGGCTGATAGCTGACGGCTTAGTCACCGATAAAGGAGTTGTCATGGCGACGTTCATTATTTCCGGCAGCCGAGGGACCGACGACCCCACGATGGCCACGTTGCCGTTCATGGCGGCGAAAGTGGCGAAGGAGCAAGGGCATGATGTCATCTTATGGCTGTGGAACGAAGCGGTCACGCTGGGCCGGAAGGGCACGGCGGACCATGTCACGGGCGTCAACCTGACGCCACTGAAAGATTTGCTCGCTTCCATCCAAGGGGCGAGCATTCCCATCTGGGTCTGCGGCGCCTGCGCCGTGGCGCGACAGATCGGCGGCGCGCTTCCTCGGTCGAAAGGCCGGCCGGAGAGCTACCGAGCTCCGTCAGGACATCGGCAACCCTAACCTCGGAGATCTTCATCGTTGGCAGAATAGCCCCCTCGCTAACATGGACGATGTTGCAGGAGTCACAAGTTCCATGCCAAGAAAACCGGCTGGCGGATCTCTACAAGAGGAAGGAATGGCCTTGGGAATCACGCCATTGGTTCGATGGTACGGAAAGGGCCCACCGAGCCGGTGCCCTTTGCCCCAAAGGCAACCGGCCCTCTGTAGCAAAGCTCCCCAGCAAGCAAACGTCTCACTCCCGGGCTGCTCATGAGATCTTAGACGCCGCCATGTCGCATCGTGCTTGCAGTCTGACGGAGTCCGTTATACAGTTCGGCTCGACAAGCGACTGAATGATCGAGGAAGCAGGCGAAGGACAAGCGTCCGTCCAGTCCATGCTGAAACGAAAAGTGCGAGGCCTACTGCCGCCAGATACGCGCTGGGGGATCGTCTAGTGGTAGGACGTCAGACTTTGGATCTGACTACCCAGGTTCGAATCCTGGTCCCCCAGCCAACCCTGCACATCGGTGGGTGTCCGAGTAATGGCTAAGTCTGCTGGGCCTTCTCGATCTTGGCCCAGGAATCGCGGAGCGAAACGGTCCGGTTGAAGATGAGCGTGCCGGGCGAGGAATCCGTATCCACGCAGAAGTAGCCCTGCCGCTCGAATTGAAAGCGCGAGCCGACCGGAGCCGAAGCCAGGCTCGACTCGACTTTGCAGCCGGTGACGACCTGCAGCGAGTGGGGATTGAGCAGCGCCGTATACTCGCCGTCGCCCTCGGTCGGCTGGCTCAACAGGTGCTCATACAAGCGCACCTCGGCCGGAAGCGCGTGGGCCGCCGAGACCCAGTGGATCGTGCTCTTCACTTTGCGTTGGGCCTGAGGGCCGCCGCTGCGCGTCTCTGGGTCGTAGGTGCAGTGCACCTCGACAACCTCGCCGCTGCGCGGATCTTTCACCGCCTCGACACATTTGATGATGTACCCGTATCGCAGCCGGACTTCGCGGCCCGGCGTGAGGCGGAAATACTTGGGCGGCGGCACTTCGCGGAAATCCTCCTGCTCGATGTACAGCACGCGCGAGAAGGGAACCGCTCTGGTTCCCGCGCTGGGATCTTCGGGATTGTTCACGGCGTCCAAATGCTCGACCTGCCCTTCCGGATAGTTGTCGATCACCACCTTCAGCGGCCGCAGCACGCCCATGACACGTGACGCGCGGCGGTTCAAATCTTCGCGGATGAAATGTTCCAGCAGAGCCATCTCGACGACGCCGTCCCGCTTCGCGACCCCGATGTGTTCGCAGAAGGCGCGGATCGCTTCCGGCGTATAGCCGCGGCGGCGAAGCCCCTTTAGCGTCGGCAGCCGGGGATCGTCCCAGCCGGTGACATGGCCCTTCTCGACCAACTCGAGCAGCTTCCGCTTGCTCATCACCGTATGCGTCAGGTTCAGCCGGGCAAACTCGATCTGCTGCGGATGGCAGGGGGCGCCGGCCTGCTCGACCACCCAATCGTAGAGGGGCCGATGGTCCTCGAATTCCAAGGTGCAGATCGAATGGGTGATCCCCTCAATGGCGTCCGAAAGCGGATGGGCATAGTCGTAGTTCGGGTAGAGGCACCATTGGGCGCCGGTCCGGTGATGGGCCGCGTGCCGGATGCGGTAGAGGGCCGGGTCCCGCAGATTGATATTGGGCGAGGCCATGTCGATCTTGGCCCGCAATACATGGGCCCCGTCGGGGAACTCGCCGGCCTTCATGCGGGCGAACAGGTCCAGATTCTCCTGCACGGGCCGATGGCGATAGGGGCTCTCCTTCCCCGCTTCCTTCAACGTGCCACGGTAGGCGCGCATCTCGTCGGCGCTCAAGCTGTCCACATAGGCCTTGCCCTGTGTGATGAGATGCACGGCATACTGATAGAGCCGCTCGAAATAATCCGAGGCGTAAAACATCTTGTCGCCCCAGTCGAAGCCCAGCCAGCGCACGTCGGCCTGGATCGCCTCGACATATTCCACGTCTTCCTTGGTCGGGTTCGTGTCGTCGAACCGCAAGTGGCAGATCCCGCGGAACTCCTGGGCGATCCCGAAATTCAGGCAGATGGACTTGGCGTGACCGATGTGCAGATAGCCGTTGGGCTCGGGGGGAAAGCGGGTCACGACGCGCCCGCCGTGCTTGCCGCTCTGCTGATCCTGCGCGACGATCTCACGGACGAAATTGCCGGCGGCCGACGACTCAGACATGACTGCCCCCAAACTCCATGGCTGTCTTTCTACCACAGACGGCGAGTCCGGAGAAACAGAAGGATGACGACTTGCCTCCACCGGGAATTGTGTGGTTGTCTTACCCTGACAGAGGCAAGCCCTGGCGAGTTTCTTGCAGCACTCAGCCATGACTTTCACGTGCGTGAGGTTGCACTTCGACGATGCCGGACACGAAAGGACATCCATGACATTGCATCAGACGGAACGGTTGACGCTGGCGGGAGGGCTCGTCGCGGCCCTGCTTCTGTCGTGGCATTCCGGAGTGGCCGACGCAGCAGCGGTCCCTTCCCCGGCCGACCTTGAGGCGGCCTGCTCGGGCCCATTCCGCGACAAGCACCCGAGCCGAAAGACGCTGTCGCAAGCCCTCGAGGCCCATGCCCTCTGGCTTGACGATGTGCGGGACCGCCACGGAGCCCGAGCCAACCTCTGCAAGAGCGGCTTGAAGGGTGCCCGTCTTCGGGAAGCGAATCTCGACCGAGCGGACCTGTCCGGGGCGGACCTGCGGGACGCCGACTTGCACGAAGCCGTCCTGAGCGAGGCGGACCTCTTCGGGCCCAACCTACAGAAAGCCGATCTCTCCGGAGCCGACCTGACCGGCGCCGATCTCCGCAAAGCCAATTTGACCGAAGCGAATCTGCGCGAGGCCGCACTGGCGGAAGCCGCGCTGTTCGGCGCCACGCTGGTGCGGGCCCATCTGCGCGGCGCGTACATGGAGGGCATCCACCTGTATGGCGCGGACCTGCGGGACGCCGACTTGCGCGAGGCCAGCCTGGGAGACGCCCATCTCTACGGAGCCAATCTGCAGCGCGCCAATTTATCCGGAGCCGAGCTGATCGAAGCCGATCTCCGCAAAGCGCACTTGGACAGGGCCGATCTCGCGAGCGCCAACCTCAAGAACGCCAATGCCTCCGGGGCCAGCCTGCAAGGAGCCACGCTCCGGAAGGCCGACCTGTTTGGGGCGATCTTCCGGGACGCCATCCTCGTCAAGGCCAACTTGCAGAGCGCCATCCTGTCCGAGGCCGACTTCTCAAACGCCAACCTGCGCAACGCGACGCTGCAAGGAGCAGGATTGGCCAGGGCCAACCTGGAAGAAGCCGACCTCGGCAAGGCCGACCTGCGCGACGCCAACCTGGGGATGGCCATCCTGTACAAGTCGGACTTGCGCGGCGCCAACCTGCGCGGAGCCTCCCTGACGCAAGCGGTCCTGCTGGGAGCTCGACTTGAGTCGGCCGATTTACGCGGGACCCTGTTGGAAGAGGCTCACCTGGCTGGAGCCGACCTTGAGCGGGCCGCCATGGCCGGAGCCGTGCTGGAAGGGGCAAACCTGGTCAACGCCATCCTGCGCGGAGCCGATCTCCGGAAGGCCGACCTGCGCCATGCCAATTTGCAGGAGGCGAACCTGAGCGGGGCCAATCTCGACGAAGCGCGACTGGATGGAGCCGATCTCGCCGGAGCGTCGGGCCTGACCCAAGCGCAGCTCGACCGAGCGTTCATTGGACCGGACACCAAGCTCCCGGCCGGGCTCATCAGGCCGCAGGCGATACAGGCACAGCCGTAGCATGGACCAGAATGCTGTCCGCCGCCGCTTCCGGTCCGCTCTGCGTCGTGTCGACCCGGACGGCCGGATCGAGCGGCGGGTCGTAGGGATCTTGCAGCCCCGGCACCGTGGCCGATTCCCCGGCCTGCCCCTTCCGATAGGTCCCTTTCCGGTCCCGTTGCGCGCAGACCTCCAGCGGACACTCGACGGCCACTTCTATGAAATGGGGAATCAGACGGCGGGCGAAGTCCCGGTAGGCCCGCTTGTTGGCGGTGGCGTCGAAGATCACCGTCACGCCGCGTGCCACCAACCGACTGCCCAGGAAGGCCAGGGTGCGGTAAAACAGGTCACGCTCCTCCCGCGAATAGGTCGGGACCGGGGTGAGGATCCGACGCATCTCGTCCGATTCCAACACCTCGACCTGATGCCCCACAGCCTCTAGCTTCGGCTTGAGCGCTGCCGCAATCGCGCTCTTGCCGGAAGCCGGAAGTCCCGTTAACCATAATCCAAACGCAAGCGGAGCCTGTTCCATAGGAACTCACTTCTTCAGATAACGGTTGACGTCGGCTGGATCAAATTGTTGGTCCGCCAGGACGTTCTGAATGAAATTGAAAATGCTGCGCCGCACCGACATGGACAACTTCGGATACCAGAGCGGGCTGGCGATGACGAGCCCGCGAAACGCAAAGAAGGGCGCGGCGCAAGCCGTGACATCCCGATCCCGGCTCGCCGCCTGATAGTCGTCCCAAAATTGGCGGAAGAGGACTTCAAAGGGCCCCTGCAATTTTCCCCAGCGGCAGAGGGAAAAGAACAGATAGTTGATGGTCATGGCAGTCACGTCGTCCGCCGGCTCGCCCCACTCCCCGCGTGATCGGTCGAGCACGCTGAAGTCGGCACCCTTGCGAAAGAGCAGGTTCCAGGGATGGAAGTCCCCGTGCACCTGCGAGAGCCGTCCGGTCTTGTGGCGCAGATGCCAGCGCCAGCGGTTGCAGTTTTCCTCGATGGTGCGCAGCAGATCCTCCGTGATGAAGCCGAACCGTCGGGGATAGCTGTCCGTCAGACCCATGATGCATTCGCCGTGACCGATCAGCTCGCGGAGTCTCCGCCGGTAGAGGGCTTGGTTGCGGTGTTTTGTGCGATGGATGGAGGCCAGGTATCGGGCGAGGGTTTTGGCGCGATGCCGATCCCCTTTCAACAGGCGGCCGGTCTGGCTGAGACGTTCCAGATCCTCCTGATAGCCCGCGCCTTCGGCCCATGAGGTCAGGACGAAAAATTCTTTGGCCTGGGCGACGGACAGCAACGACCCGTCGCCGGTGAAGGCGCCGACGTCCAGGGCCGGGACATGGCGCGGCAGCCGGCCGTAGGAGTCGTAGTCCCACAGCAGGGCCTGGGCTCGGTCGGCCACATGTTCATGGCCGAACGGGCCCGGCTTCATCGTTTCGATGACGACGCGCCGGACAACCAGCCCGTCGTGGAACGTCAGGCCGACGGGGGCTCCGTAGCCATACTTCTTGCGCGCCACATCGGAGGTTTCCTGCCCGATGGGGCCGAACGCCAGCACCCGCGCCTTCGGTCCAAACCGCCGGCGCAAGTAGGTGTCGAGTTGTTCCCGGTGCAAGATTGGCATAGAGGATCAGCGCGTTTAGCGATCAGCTATCAGCTTTCAAAAGGATGTGCAAGCCCCATTCCATCCGCCGGGCCCTGTGTGCTGAAAGCTGGCGGCTGCTGGCGGCCCGCTCTCGTTAAGAACTGCGGCATTCGGCTCCACTTGCCCCGATGCCGGTGAGG
The DNA here is from genome assembly GCA_046091085.1 of Nitrospiraceae bacterium. Classification (GTDB taxonomy): domain Bacteria; phylum Nitrospirota; class Nitrospiria; order Nitrospirales; family Nitrospiraceae; genus SYGV01. The sequence goes on along the minus strand of JBJTAZ010000247.1, from coordinate 14,872 downwards.
AGTTATGCGACAATCCTGAGCGGCCGATGGCCGATTGCCAATGGACAGGTGCCATAAACGTATGGCTGCACCAGGGTCATCGGCCATCGGCGCTCCAGTTTGGCTATGGCACGGCCTTTGCGATGTTCGCTCGGCAAGATATGGTGTGTCTTGAAGCTGTGAGGCGCTCATTATGGATCTCCGTATCGACAGTCGGAATGTGGCGATGACGCCGCGATGGAAGGCTGAAATCGAACAACGGGTGGCCGATCTGCAAGCCGGCCACGACGACCTTACGCATGCGCGCGTGACCCTGACGAAAAACAAGCACCACAAGAAGCTCGACGACGTGGCCGAGGCGCTGGTCGTGGTGACGCTACCGGGGCGGCACACGTTCACCGCGCGCAAGGAGGAGAAAACCTTCGAGGAAGCGATCCGAACCGCCTTTGCCGCCGTGGCGATCGAGCTGCGGAAGTATCGCGAGAAGCGCGCCTCGACGGAAGTCCGCTTGTCCCATGCGCCGCTGCAGGGCGTGGTCTGCAAGCTCTTTCCCCGCGAAGGCTACGGCTTCATTCTCCAGGAAGGCGGGGGTGAAGTGTACTTTCACCGGAACGCTCTGCACGGACTCACCTTTGAGGAACTTACCGATGGGCAAGAAGTCCTCTTCAACGTCGAAGCCGGCGAACAAGGCCCTCAAGCCACGACGGTCGAGCCGAGCCCCGCTATCGGATAAGCAGCCGGCGGAAGGTGCGGCCCGCGACCGACTGGCGTTGCCGGTGTCCGCCCTGACGCCCTCGGTGGACCCATCGCGGCTCGGCTATAAAAATACGAGCGAGCTGTCGCCGCTGGAGGAACCGATCGGGCAGGATCGGGCGGTCGAGGCCCTGGAGTTCGGCCTGCGCATGCCGAGCCCGGGATTCAACGTGTACGTACCGGGGCCGATCGGCTCGGGCAAATGGTCCATGGCCAAGGACATGGTCAAGCGCTTGGCCCGCCAAGCCCCTTCGGCGCCGGACCATGACGTGCCGGACATGGACCTGCTGATGGAGCAGCCCCCCTCGAAGTGGGTGACGATCCCGGTCGAGGAAGAACAGCGGCTCCTGAACGATTTTCTGGAGTCAGTATATTTGGAATGGGCCGACCGGCCCTCGCCGAACCTGGACGGTCAGACCCCCCGCCACGCCGCGGCCAATCCGGCGCAGCGCGAGCGGGTCGCCTCGTTGATCGATCAGCTGGAGCGCGAAGACGTGGCCCTCCGCCGAACCGGCAAGCCGGGTTACGCCTACAACCGGCTGCGGGCCCATGTGGGACTGCCGGAGATCCCGGCATGAGCGAACCGTCTCTGCCCGCCATCCTGAACCGTCACGCCCGCAAGCCGCCCAATATCTTGCAGACCCTGCTGGACGTGCAGGCGGCCCTGGGTTCGGTGCCGGCGCAGGCCATTCCCGACGTCGCCAGAAGCCTGGACGTCACCGAGGCCGACGTCGCCGGCGTGCTCTCCTACTATCCGGAGCTGCGGACCGTCCAGCCGGGACGTCACATGGTCCGGGTCTGTCAGGGGGAATCCTGCATGGCCAACCATGGACGCACGGTGCTGGCCTCCGTGCAGGCTCACCTGAACATCGGACTGGGGGAAACCACGAACGACGGCCGGTTCACGTTGGATCGCATCTATTGCGTCGGGAACTGCGCGGTCGGCCCAAGCCTGATGGTGGATGGAACCGCGCACGGCCGGGTGACGCCGGACCACGTGTCGACGCTGCTGGACGACTATCGCTGACCCGGTTCGAGTTGTGAATTTTTCGTTTTGAGTTTTCAGTTAGGGGGCTGTTCCGACAACTGAACACTCAATCCTTAACACTCAACACTCTTATGATTCGCCTCTACCTTTCCAACGACACCTCCGCGCGCGCGGTCGGCGCAGACCGGCTGGCGCAAGCCTGGGCGCAGGCCCCAAACGTCGAGCTGGTCCGGACCTCCTCGCGCGGCGCATTCTTTTTGGAACCGCTGGTCGAGCGAGCCTCGCCCGATGGCCGGCTGGTCTGGCCCAACGCCAAGCCAGACGACTTGCCGAACATCCTGGCCGGGCGCGGCGGCACTCCCGTCGCCGATATTGCCTTCCTGGCCGAACAGCAACGGGTGACCTTCGCCGATTTCGGGGTCACGCAGCCTCTTTCGCTGGAGGATTATCGAACCCAGGGGGGATGGAGCGGGCTGGAACGGGCCGCCGGGCTGTCCCCGGATGCGATCATCAACGAACTGAAACTGTCGAAACTGCGCGGGAGGGGCGGGGCGGCCTTTCCCGTCTGGACCAAGTGGCAGGGCGCCAAGGACACAGCAGCAGACCGCAAGTACGTCGTGGCCAACGCGGACGAGGGGGATGCCGGCACCTACTGCGACCGGATGCTCATGGAGGGCGAGCCTTTCCGCCTGATCGAGGGGATGCTGATCTGCGCGCGGACCATCGGCGCGACGCGCGGGTACATCTATTGCCGCCAGGAGTATCCGGCGGCGGCGCACACCGTGCGGCTGGCGATCGCCGCAGCCGAGCAGGCCGGGCTGCTGACCGTCGAGGGCCGATCCGTTCACCTGGAGGTCTTCGTCGGCGCCGGCTCCTATGTCTGCGGCGAGGAGACGGCCATGCTGGACTCGCTGGAAGGGAAGCGGGGCGTCGTACGGGCCAAGCCTCCCTATCCGGCCGTCTCGGGCCTCTATGGAAAGCCCACGATCGTGAGCAACGTCCTGACCTTCGCCACCGTGCCGAGCATCCTGGCCCGGGGCGGGGCGTGGCATGCCTCGCTCGGCACGGAAGGGTCGCGCGGCACCATGGCCTTGCAGATCGGCGGACGGGTCAAGCAACCGGGCTTGGTGGAGATCCCCTTCGGCGCCACGCTGGCCGAGGTGATCGAGCGGTTCGGCGGCGGCATGGTTGCCGGGTCCCGCTTCAAGGCCGTGCAAGTCGGCGGGCCGCTGGGCAGCTTGTTTCCCGTCTCCCGCCTGGACATTCCCATTTGCTACGACGCCGTCGCCAAGGCCGGCGCCATCCTCGGCCACGGCGGGATCGTGGTCTACGACGACGAGACCGACATGCTGGAGCTGGCCCGCCACTACATGGCCTTCACGGCCGACGAGTCGTGTGGGAAGTGCACGCCCTGCCGGATCGGCTCGGTGCGAGGCCGAGAACTCCTGGAGCAGATGCAGGCGGGCCAGGACCGGCCCGGAGACCTCGACCTGCTGGCGGACCTGGGCGAGACGATGAAGCAGGCCAGCCTCTGCGCGCTGGGCCAGCGGGCGCCCTATCCGGTCCTGACGGCGATCGAGCATTTTCCCGCGGAATTCGTGAAACGTGAACGGTGAAGCGTGAGGCGAAGGATGAAAATTCTGACCGCCCCCCTTACCCCTCACGTTTTACGCCTTACGAGAAAATTATGCTGCATCTGACGATCAACGGCCGCGCCGTGACGGCGGCGGAGGGCGAGACCGTCCACGAGACGGCGCGGCGCGCGGGGGTCGAGATTCCCAGCCTCTGCGCCTCGCCCCATCTGGCCTCGTTCGGCTCCTGCCGGCTCTGCCTCTGCGAAGTGGACGGACAGGGCGGCACCCCCGCCTCCTGCACGACGCTCGTGCGGGACGGGATGGTGGTCCGGACCGAGAGCGAGCGGCTAGCCAGGCACCGCCGAAACATCGTGGAGCTTTACCTCTCCGAGCAGCCGGCCGGGACGGAGACACCGGAACCGCTCAAGGGACTGGCGACGTCGTTGGAGCTGACTCGTGTGCGGTACGCGGCCGGCGCGACGCGCGCGCCTCTGCGCGACGAGTCCAATCCGTTCTTTGCCTTCGACAACGCCCGCTGCGTCTCCTGCGCCCGCTGCGTCCGCGCCTGCGACGAAATCCAGGGCACCTTCGCCTTGACGATGATGGAACGAGGATTCGCGGCAAGACCGATGGCCGGCGGAGGCAGGTTCGCCGCGTCCAACTGCGTCTCCTGCGGCGCCTGCGTGAAGGAATGCCCGACCGGCGCGCTGACGGACAAGGGGATTCTGCAGTTCGGGGAGCCGACGAGCACCGTGCGCACCACCTGCGCCTATTGCGGCGTCGGCTGCGCCTTCGATGCCGGGATCAAGGCACAGCGCGTCGTCAGCATGGTGCCGGCCGACGACGGCCCCTCCAACCAGGGCCATGCCTGCATGAAGGGCCGGTACGGGTGGAGCTACATCGATGCGCCGGATCGGCTCCGCGTCCCGCTCCTGCGCCAGGGTTCGTCCTGGACGGAACTCACCTGGAACGAGGCGTTGGACCATGTGGCGCGGGAGTTCGCCAGGCTCAAGGCGGCGCACGGGCCCGATGCCCTGGCGACAATCTCCTCGAGCCGCGGCACGAACGAGGAGCATTATCTCTTTGCCAAATTCATGCGCTGCGCGATCGGGACCAACCACATCGACAACTGCGCTCGTGTCTGCCACAGCGCCACCGTGACCGGCATGATGGAGGTCCTGGGGACCTCCGCCGCGACCAATTCGATCCAGGACCTCGATCTGGCCAAGCTGATCCTCGTCGTCGGCGCGAACCCGACCGAATCCCATCCGGTGGTCGGAGCCAGGATCAAGCAGGCGCATCGCCTGGGCGTGCCGCTCATTGTGGCCGACCCGCGCCGCACGGAACTCGCCCGCCTGGCGGACCTGCATCTTCAACTGAACCCCGGCACCAACGTGGCGCTGCTGAACGGCCTGGGCCACGTCATCGTGAAGGAGGGACTGCTGGACGAAGCCTTCATCGACGCGCGCGCGGACGGGCTCGCCGACTGGGTGGAGACCGTCAAGGGCTGCACGCCGGACATCACGGAACGGATCACCGGGGTCCCGTCCGATGCCATCAGGCAAGCGGCTCGGCTCTATGCTACCAGCGGCGCCTCGTGCTGCGTCCATGGATTGGGCGTGACCGAGCACCGTTGGGGCAGCCACGGCGTCATCGCCCTCTGCAACCTGGCGCTGGCCACGGGCAACATCGGCCGGCCGGGAACCGGGATCAATCCCTTGCGCGGCCAGAACAACGTCCAAGGCGCCTCAGACATGGGCTGTCTGCCAACCTCCTTTGCCGGGTACCAGAGCCTCGACGATCCGGCATTGGCCGCCCACCATCTGGCGATCACCGGACGACCCTTGCCCACCCGGCGCGGCATGAAGACGCCGGACATGTGGGAGGCCGCGTTGGAGGGACGGCTCAAGGGACTCTGGATCATCGGCTACGACGTGGCCCAGACCGATCCCAATCTGAACAAAGTCCGTAAAGCCTTACGCCGCCTGGAATTCCTCGTCGTGCAGGAACTGTTTCTCTCCCAGACCGCCGCGTTCGCCCATCTGGTGATCCCCGGCGCGGCGTTTCTGGAAAAAGACGGTACCTTCACGAATCTCGAACGGCGCATCCAACGCATCAGGAAAGCCGTGGACCCGCCGGCGGGAGTCCTGCCGGACTGGCAAGTGGTCAGCGAGGTGGCGACCAGGATGGGCTATCCGATGCACTATGCCCATCCCTCCGAGATCATGGACGAGATCGCGCAATTGACACCAAGCCTGGCCGGTGTGTCCTACGCACGGCTGGAGGGGGAGGGGCTCCAGTGGCCGGTACCCTCGTCGGCCCATCCGGGCACGGCCCTCATGCATGGAGAACGGTTCCCGCGCGGGAAGGCGCGGTTCGTGCCGGTGGATTACCTGCCGCCCGGCGAATCTCCCAGCGAGGCCTATCCCTTTACCCTCGTGACGGGCCGCATCTTGCAACATTATAACTGCGGGGCGCAGACCCGCAGAACCGACATCTTGAAGATCGTGGACGCCGACGTGTTGGAGATGCGCCAAGAGGACGCCGCCCGTCTGGGCCTTGCCGAGGGCGACGCGGTGCGATTGGTCAGCGAGCGGGGCGAAGCGCAATTGACGATCGCAGTGAGCCGCCGGGTCCGGCCGGGAGAACTCTTCACGAGTTTCCATTTCCCCGTCACCGACATCAATGCGCTGCTCTCCTCCAGCGCCGACGAAAGCTCCAAATGTCCCGAGTACAAGGTATCAACCGTGCGGGTGGAAAAGTTGACGCCGGCCAGACAGGCCGCGCCGCCTCATACGAGGCTGATCACGTGAACAGATCGTCGTATTACGGTTGCACCATCAATGAATGACCAGCTTCCCATCGTCAATCAGACAATGATTCGATCGTCAATGCTTGTATGATCTACACCATCACCCTGAATCCGGCGCTGGACCACTACGTGGAAGTCGATCGCCTCGACATGGACGACGCCAACCGGGTGCGCGCCGAGTCCCTCTATGCGGGAGGCAAGGGCATCGACGTGTCCCGGGTGATCCGGCGGCTGGGCGGGAACAGCATGGCGCTGGGCTTCATCGGCGGGCACAACGGCCGGATCCTGGTGGACCTGCTCAAGCGCGAGGGCGTCACCTCCTACTTTACCGCCATCGAGCGAGAGACCAGGCGGGACGTCATCATCAGCGCCGGACATCCGGCCACGCAGACGCTGCTCCATGCCAGAGGACCGTCGGTCAACGCCGAGGAGTGGCGCTGTTTCCTGGCCCACCTGCGCCTGCTGGACCTGCGGGACGCCTACGTGGTCGTCGGGGGCAGCCTCCCGCGCGGGATCCCGCCCGATGCGTACCGCCAAATCATCGCGCTCGTCCAGCGGCATGGCGCCAAGGCGATCCTGGATGCGGACGGCCCCTGCTTGCGGGCCGGACTCAAGGCCAAACCCTTCGCGGTCAAGCCGAACGCGCACGAGCTGGAACGAGCCCTCGGCCGCCCGCTGCGCACCGACGCCGCAATTCTGCGCGCCGCGACGGTCCTGCATCGCGGCGGCGTCCAGATCGTGCTGGTCTCGCTCGGCCGGCGCGGCCTCCTGGTCGTGAGCGGCCGGCGCGGCAAAGGCCTGGTCCTGCGCGTAACCCCGCCGGCGGTGGCGGTTCGGAGCCGGGTGGGGGCCGGTGACTCGACCGTGGCCGGTTTCATCTTCCGTCATGCGGGGGGCAAGAGTCTCGAAGACGCTGTGCGGTTCGCCACCGCCTGCGGCACGGCGGCGACGCTGGCGCCGGGCAACCAGCTCTGCCGGCCGGCGGACGTCCAGCGGCTCCTGCCGCGTGTCCGAATCGAATACGTGAGGGGGGAAGCGTAACGGGTGAGGGACCATGGTCAACGACGTGGGGCAGGCTGATGGCTGAACGCTCTTGAAAGGAGGAACTATGAAAATCCTGCTGGCGGTGGACGGTTCAAAATATTCGCGCTGGGCGGCCGAGTGGCTAGGGTGCCTGCCCTTGACCAGCAAGGCCCAGACTCAGGCGTTGCACGTCGTCGATCTGGCCGCGCTGCGGGCCCCCTTCATGGTCCAGCCGGTCGTCATCGGGAATGAACCGTTCATCCACGATGAAATCAAAAAAATGGAGACCCGCGCCAAGCAGGTGGTCGCCGATACCGCCTCGCAATTGGCTTCTCTCAGGATTCCGGCCAAGGTGCGCTCGGTGGAGGGGCCGGCGGCATCCGCGATCCTGAAACACGCGGGACGCAAGGGTCTCGTGGTGCTCGGCAGCAGGGGATTGGGCGCCCTGGACCGCTTTATGCTGGGCAGCGTGTCCACCCAAGTCACGCAGCATGCGTTCGGCTCGGTCCTCGTGGTCAAGCAACCGCCTCGCCCGATCCGCAAGATCCTGCTGGCGACGGACGGGTCGAAGTCTTCGGACAAGGCCCTTCGGTTCCTGCTCCGCGAGATCAAGCCGCAGGCGACCGGCCGCACGGTCGAGGTCCTGGTCATGCATGCCATGCCCTTCATGAAGTATCCGGAGCTCAAGGAAGCGGGGAAGGCGCTGGTCCATCGCGCGGCGGAGAAGCTGGCCAAGGCCGGCTACCAGGTGACGGAGATCTGTCAGCTCGGCCAACCGGCTGATGAAATCATCACCGTCGCGGAACACCAGCGCGTGGACCTGATTGTGTCCGGCGCGAAAGGCCTGGGCGCCGTCGCGCGCTTCCTGCTGGGCAGCGTCTCGACGAAACTGGTGCAGCACAGCCCCTGCTCGACCCTCGTCGTGCGATAGGCGGCGGATCACGGACCGAGGCCCCGGCCGTACCTGAGGGAAACATATGACGCTTGCGCGGAGGCGGCACCGAGAAGAACTTGACGGGCTTGGCTCACCCCGCCGCATCGGCCTCCGATGGGTCGCGCCTTCCCCTTGCTCCGCGCTTTTCGACATTCCGCGTCTGAGCCCCGCGACAGGTCCGCCTTTGAAAACATGGAGCGCGCGATGGCGCGGCTGGCGGTGGTCGTCCCGATCACCATGGGGCTGATCTTCTTGCTGCTGTTCCTGACCTTCCACTCCTGGCGCTATGCGACGCTGATCATCCTGAACCTCCCCTTCGCGCTGGTCGGCGGCATCGTGTCCTTGTGGCTGACGGGTCAGTATCTAAGCGTGCCGGCTTCGATCGGATTCATCGAGCTATTTGCGCTCGCAGTGGGGAACGGGATCGTGCTGGTCTCCTACATCCATCAACTCCGGCAGGAAGGGCTCACGACGGACGAAGCCACGGTGACCGGCTGTTCGTTGCGGCTGCGTCCGGTCCTGATGACCATGCTGACGACGCTGCTCGGCCTCTTCCCGCTGGCCGTCGCCCAGGGGATCGGCGCCGATGTCCAACGGCCCCTGGCAACCGTGGTGATCGGGGGTCTGTTCACGTCGACGCTGTTGACCCTGGTCGTGCTCCCGGCCCTCTTCCATTGGTTCGACGAGCGGCGCCCGGCATGAGACCCGGAAGAGTTCACGCATGACGCCCAGGCAATGGTACGCCCTGGACTCCGACGAAGTGAGCCAGGTGCTGCGGTCGGACAGGGATGCCGGCTTGACCGAGCGCGAGGCCAAGGACCGGCTCGCGCAGCAGGGACCCAATGAACTGCCCGAAGCTCCGCTCGGATCTCCCCTTGCGCTGTTTCTCGGGCAATTCTCCAACCTCATCGTCTGGGTCTTGGTCGGCGCGGCGATCCTGTCCGGCTTGCTCCGGGAATGGCTGGACTCCGGCGCCATCCTCGCCATCGTCGTCCTCAACGCCATCCTGGGCTTCGTCCAGGAGTACAAAGCCGAACGGTCGCTGGCGGCGCTGAAACGACTGTCGGTCGCCACGGCCCGCATCGTGCGCGACGGCGCGGTGCGCATCGTGCCCGCCCGCGAATTGGTGGACGGCGACCTTGTGCTGGTGGAAGCCGGAGACCACGTGCCCGCGGATCTCCGCCTCGTCTACACCGCCAACTTGCGCACGCAGGAGGCGGCGTTGACGGGCGAATCCACGCCCGTCGACAAGACCATCGAGACCTTGTCGGGCGGCGAGGCTGGGATCGCCGATCGACGGAACACGCTGTTTCTCGGCACCACGGTCATCGCCGGCAAGGGCCGCGCGCTGGTCGTCGCCACCGGTCTCCAGACGGAACTTGGATGCATCGCCTCCATGATGCAGGCCGCCAGGTCGGACGCCACCCCGCTCCAGCGCCGCTTGGAACAGCTCGGCCGGGTCTTGCTCTATGCAGCCCTCGCGATCGTGTCGGTCCTGTTCCTGCTGGGGCTGCTCCGCGGCGAACCGCCCGTCGGCATGTTTCTCACCGCCGTGAGCCTGGCCGTGGCGGCGATACCCGAGGGTCTGCCGGCGATCGTCACGATCGCCTTGGCCTTGGGCGTCACCCGCATGGCGAAACGCCATGCCCTGATCCGCCGCTTGCCGGCCGTGGAAACGTTGGGCTCCACAACGGTCATCTGCACCGACAAGACCGGCACGCTCACCAAGAACGAAATGACGGTGACCCGGCTCTATGTCCATGGGCACACCTACGAGGTCACCGGTGAAGGCTACCGTCCGACCGGCGCGATCCTGGAGGCGGGACGGCCGATCCAGGGCACGGGGCCGGCCGGCCTCCGGCAGCTCCTCGGCGCCTCGGTTCTGTGCAACGACGCGCGGCTGTACGAGCAGGACGGAAGCTGGCGCATCCTCGGCGATCCGACCGAGGGTGCCTTGCTGGTGGCCGCCGCCAAGCTCACGATCCACAAGGTCGAGTGCGAGCAGGACCAGCCGCTGCTCGGCGAAATTCCCTTCGACCCGGAACGCAAACTGATGACCGTGGTCCGCCGGCGAGCCCGAGAGCCGGTCGCCTACGTCAAGGGCGCGCCGGGGCTGGTGATCGCCCGCTGCACGCGGATCATGACGGCCGCAGGAGAGACGGTGCCCTTGACCGCCGCCCTGCGCGACGAGGTGCTCGGGGCGAGCGCGGCGTTCGCCGGCGGGGCGCTCCGCGTCCTGGGCGTCGCCCAACGGACGCTCGACGGCCCGCGCGAGACCTGGCGGTCGGATGACGTTGAGCGGGACCTGATCTTCCTCGGTTTCGCGGCGATGCAAGACCCCCTGCGCCCCGAAGCCGGGGCCGCCGTCCGGACCTGCCACGAGGCCGGGATCACGGTCGTCATGATCACGGGAGACCACAAGGAGACGGCGAGTGCGATCGCCGGAGCACTCGGTCTCCCGGACAGCCGGCACGTGCTGACCGGCGCCGAGCTGGACCGGATGGACGACGAGGAATTGGCCCGACGGGCTGAGATGGTGTCGGTCTATGCGCGGGTGTCCGCGGAGCACAAGCTCCGCATCGTGCAAGCCTTGAAGGGGACAGGCGCGATCGTCGCGATGACGGGCGACGGGGTGAACGACGCGCCGGCCCTGCAAGCCGCTCATGTCGGCGTGGCCATGGGACTGACCGGCACCGACGTGGCCAAGGAAGCCGCCGACATGGTCGTCACCGACGACAACTTCGCGTCCATCGAGGCCGCCGTGGAAGAGGGTCGCCGCATCTTCGACAACATCCGGAAAGCCGTCCACTACCTGCTTTCGTGCAACACCAGCGAGGTGCTGGTGATGTTCCTGACGGCCCTGTTCGGCCTGCCCCTGCCGCTCCTGCCGGCGCAGATCCTCTGGATCAACCTGGTCACGGACGGGCTGCCGGCCCTGGCCCTGGTGGCCGACCCGGCCGCTCCCGACCTGATGAAGCGGCCGCCGCGCCGCCCCGATGCGCGGTTCTTCGCGAAGCCCCGCCTGACGCTCATGACGATACAAGGCACGGTGATGGCGTTGATCACCGTGGCGGCCTTCGCCGTTTGTCTCTACGGTTTCGGGGATTCCCTCGATCGCGCGCGGACCGTCGCCTTCACCGTGCTCGTGATGGCGCAGTTGAGTCACGCCTTCAATTGCCGAAGCAACCGTTATTCCCTCTTCACGCTCGGCTGGCGGACGAACCCCCACCTGCTGGGGGCCGTGGCGGGATCCATGCTGCTCCAGGTCGCGATCCTGATGTCCCCCTCCGCGCAAGCTCTGTTCCGCCTGGCGCCCTTCGAGCCGCGACACTGGCTGTTGGTCTGGGGATTCGGGGTGGCTCCGCTGGCGGCGATGGAGGCCTGGAAACGACTGAGAGGCGACCGGGCCCGCTGATGCGGGCACGCGTGCCATTGACAAATCGCCGGATTCTGCTACTCTGCGGTTCCTACGTAGAAAAGAATGCCCTGCCGCAGCTTGGCGAGGGTGGGAACATGATGCTGCTGCGCAAGATGCGATCGATCATCTCCGCCCGTTGCCCGATCTGCGGGTTTCGCAAAGGCATCCGCTCCAAACGAGCCCCGCTGGATCGCTGGGCCAGCGTCTTCCGTTATTACCCCCTCGAATGTCGGGCCTGTAACGTGCAGTTCCGCGCTTTCCGGTTCAAATCTCTTGCTTCCGAGTCCGCCGACTGACGGACAGGGCAGGCCCCGGCGCTATCGCGGAGCGACGGCAGGTGCGCGGGGCAGGGGAGCGGCGAACTGGCCGTTCTTGCCGTACACCGTCAATTGCGCGGGCGCCTCGTCTCCGGGCCGGAGATAGGCGTGCCAGAAGTCGCTGATGTTGTAGAGCGGCACGTTGTCGATGGCGGTGATGACGTCGCCGAACGAAAGGCCTGCCTCGGCCGCCGGCTTGGACGGCTCCACCTGCACGGCCAGCACCCCCCGGTCCACCTCCAGGTTGAAACTGGCCACGATGCTCGGCGTGACGGTCACCGGCACGAATCCGAGATCCGGCCGCATGACGGCCCCCCGGACCAACAAGGACTGGATGTGGGGGTAGGCGGCATCCATCGAGATCGCGTAACTGATGGCCTGAGCCGCCGGCGCCACGGCCGCATTGATCCCCACCACGCGGCCCGACAGGTCCACGAGCGGCCCACCGCTGTTGCCGGGATTGATGGCCGCGTCGGTCTGAATCAGGTCGTAGAGCGTCTCGCCGTTCGGCGCGAGGATCGAACGGTCCAGGGCGCTGACCACCCCCACCGTCACTGTCGAGCCGCCCTTCAAGGCGAAGGGATTGCCGATCGCCACCACGGTTTCGCCGATCTGCAGCTCGGCGGCGCGGCCCAGCTTGGCCGCGACCAGATCCTTGGCCGTGATTTTGATCACCGCCAGATCCAGGAGAAAATCGCGCCCGACCACGCGGCCCGGCGTCATGCGCCCGTTGGGCAGGCCGACGACGACGCTCTTGACCCCCTCGACCAGATGATTGTTCGTCAGGATGAATCCGGCTTCGTCCACGATGAGGCCGGACCCGGAACCGGGCGGGGAGGGATGCTGGACCGCATTGGGCGGCACGCCCCGGCTCATGACGGTGACGACCGAAGGCCGCACCGTTGCCACGACTTCCGGGACCGTCATCGGCTTGGGCTTCGCGCCGGCGCCGCCGCTATCGGCAGACCGGACGTCGGTCGCCCCGGCGAGCCAGATCAGAAGGGCGCAGACCAGGGAAATCGCGACGGTCGTGCCCCGTGTGGAACGTGAGCGGTTCTTCATGTGGCCGGCATTGTCCCCCAAATCGGCACAAGTCTCAAGTCGGGCGTAAAAGAAAACGGGCGAGGCCTGCGCCTCGCCCGTCATGATCGCACCTGCTGAGACTCGCTCACTTGAGCGCGGCGAACATCTCCTTGATCTCCGGCTGTTTCAGTTTCTTGATCGCTTTGGCTTCGATCTGGCGAATCCGCTCGCGGGTCACCGAGAGGCTTTGCCCGACCTGCTCCAGCGTGCAGGGTTCGTCCTGCCCGATTCCGAAGCGCAGCCGGATCACCGTTTGCTCGCGGGGCGTGAGCGTGCCCAAGATGCGGTCCAATTCCCGCGTGAGCTCGGTGCGGTGGACGGGTGCATCGGGCGCCATCGCCTGCCGATCCGCGATCAACTCGCCCAGCAGCGTTTCCCCGTCTCCGACCGGATTGTCCAGCGAGACCGGTTCCAGGAACACCTGCATCGTCTCTTGAACCTTGTCCGGACGCTGCTGCAAGGCCTTGCCGATCTCCTCGAGCCGGGCCTCGCGGCCGAGCTGCTGCACCAGCCGGCGCGCGGTGCGCACGATCCGGTGTGAGGCCTCGGTCATGTGGACCGGAATCCTGATGGTCCTGGATTGATCGGCCAAGGCTCGGGTAATGCCCTGGCGAATCCACCAGGTGGCATAGGTGCTGAACTTGAACCCCTTACGGTACTGATACCGTTCCGCCGCCTTCATCAAGCCCATGTTCCCTTCCTGCACGAGATCCAGCAGGGTCAGGCCGCGGCCGTTGTAATGTTTGGCGATGTCCACGACCAGGCGCAGGTTGCAGCGAACCATCTCGTCCTTGGCCTGTTCGAGCGTGGCGCGTGATTCCCGCACCTGCTTTCTGATGGCCGACAGGCGCTTGACGCGCGAAGCGGCCACTTTGCCGGACGTCCGCGCCTCCGCCAGCAACGCCTCGATTGCCTTGTCGGCCCGGTCCAGAACGATGGCGGAGAATCCGCTCAGCCCGCGAACATCGCGCAAGGCCATGAGCGCCTGATCCCGCCGGTCCGTCTGGCGCATCCGCGCCGCAAACGCCATGACATCGCGCAAGGCCGTTCGGATGCCTCTCGTGCCCTGGTCGAGCCGTTTGGCGATGACGATTTCCTCGTCCCGGCTGAGCAGCTTCCGTTCGCCGAACGAGCGGAAATAGAGGGATTCCAACGCCATGGACTGGTCGTCGGTCCGGCCGGCCGGCCCGTTCACGACCGGCTCCGCCGAAGGCTCGGCCTCGCCCGGTTCGCGGCCGATGGCGCCCAGCATCGTGCTGGCCTCCGAATCGTCCGTGTCGACGTGGCGCGCCTCGGCCGACTCGACGACTTCCTCCGACTCGTCTATTAATTGGTCTTTTTTCATCGTCTATACCCCCGCTCCCTCTCGCGGAGAGCCGTATCTTGAGCCATCACTCACGCGACGGATGTTCCCTTTTATACAGTTGTGTGAGCCTTACGCAGGACAAAGGATTCATCGCCGAACCGCTCGCAGGAAAGATCAATCTTTCCACGCCGTTGCGCAACTCTCCGCGCGCAGGCACCCCTCCCTGTTCGAGGGATTTGGAGCAGGAATGTCGTGTAGATAAGGCTGCCCAGGCGGAAATCAAGGGCCATTGATCAACCCGGGACACTAACCGCTGGAGGACTCGTCCTTCTTGGCCAGGCTCTTGAGGAGGGGGGAAATGATGTCGATGGGGACCGGGAAGATCGTGGTCGAGTTCTTCTCGGCGGCGATCTCCACCAGCGTTTGCAGATACCGCAGTTGGAGCGCAATGGGATTCTGGCTCATGACCTGGGCCGCGTCGGTCAGACGCTGGGCCGCTTGGAATTCCCCCTCGGCATGGATCACCTTGGAGCGCCGCTCTCGTTCCGCCTCTGCTTGTTTCGAGATGGCCCGCTGCATCTCCTGGGGCAGGTCCACGTTCTTGACCTCCACCGCCGACACTTTTACGCCCCAGGGTTCGGTCTGCTGGTCGATGATCCGCTGCAGCTCGGCATTGATCTCTTCC
>JBJTAZ010000246.1:0-2539 GCA_046091085.1 Nitrospiraceae bacterium | reverse complement strand
TACGCCGAAATTTCTGGCGACTTCAGCAATGGGCCGCCGGTCAACGCCGACGCGCCTCAACATCTCGTAGCGGACCTGAACCAAGTCGCGCGGGTCGAAAAAATCGCTCCCAATGAAGGCGGGATCCCGCACGTCCTCGGGGTGGGGGTTGGAAGTTCCGCTCTCGGTGAGCGCCTTCAGCTTTGGGTCAGGCTTGCTGGGTGCAGTCATATGTAAATATAATTACGCCATAATCATGATCAATGCAAGTGATGGCACTCTGCCTGATTGCGGCCTTTTAGCAGAGATCATCGGGGATAAGCACTCAGAATCGCCATGGTATCGCGGACAAGGGGGTAATGCCAAAGAGATCCGGCATAATTACCTTTACAGTCTACGGCGTACTTTGCTTTACACTCCCTGGGTAGCGAACCTCAGAGACATCCGACAGGCGAGCAATCAATCCTGCCAGCTGCAGAAGATCGTTGATACGAAAATGGGATCGGCCCGCCGACAGAATCTCGAAAGGCGTCAGCATGGCAAGACTCGTCCACGCGATCGGCATACGCCTCAGGCGACCTTCATCATCGTGGAAGTAAACTCGGTCCTCCCCCCATACGCTCCGACGGTCCAGCACCGCGAACGCACGCCCTCGCAGTGGATGGAATGGATGGGTCACGCGGACAAACTGTTCCGCAGGGGATGAATCATGTGTAGTTGACTGCTCATTTGAAGGGCAAGCTGGAGCGCTGGCACCGCACCTTCCGCGATCACTTCCTGGCGGAGTTGGAGGTCTCCCGCCTCCACGACCTGGACGCTCTCAATGCACGGGTGTGGGCCTGGATCGAACAGGTCTATCACCGCCGACCCCATGGTGGTCTGGAGGGAATAACGCCGCTGGAACGCTACCAGCAGGACCTGCCGAACATTCGGCTATTGGGTCAGAAGGCCGCCCGGTTGGACGCACTGTTCCACCACCGGGTGGCACGCAAGGTCCGGCGGGACGGTACCGTGTCCTATCAAGGGAAGGACTTCGAAGTGCCCTATGAGCTGTCGGGCAAGGCCGTCCAACTGGTGGTCGACCCCCATGGGGAAACGGTCGTCGGCGTCGAGGATGTCGCGGGGAAGGCCCTTGGCCCAGCGACCCCGCTCGACGCCACCGCCAATGCCCGTCGCCGGCGACGGCGTCCCGATCCGGACGGTGCCGCTGACTTGGCAGGGCCGTCCGGCCCCGGTGGTGACTCCCCCAACGGCATCGAACTGGCCTACCGGCAGTACCACGGCCAACCGGAACCGGAGGGTCGCTGATGTACCGCCAACACTTCGGACTGAAGACTGCCCCGCTCGACAAAGCGACCTGCGAACTCTGGGACGATGGCGCCCTGGCGCAGCTGGAAGAACGCTTCCGCTGGCTACTGCAATCCCCCGGCATCGGCCTCCTGACCGGCGAACCCGGCGTCGGCAAAACCGCTGCCCTGCGTCAGCTGACCACAACCCTGAATCCGCACCGCTACCAGGTCATCTATCTGGCCGAGACCGACTTCGGCCGCACCGACCTGTACCGCAGCTTGGCGCTGGCCTTGGGGCTCGAACCGGCCTATCGCCGTGCCCAGCTCTGGCGCGACCTCAAGACCCGTATCCTCGATCAGGTCGATGGCAAGCACCTGCTGCCGATCTGGATCATCGACGAGGCCCAGAATCTCCCGCCCGAGTTCTTCAAAGACTTTCCGGCCTTCCTCAACTTCGCCTTCGACTCCCGCGACCTGATGACTGTCTGGCTGGTCGGACACCCGGCCCTGGCGCAGACCCTGAACCGCGCGCCCTATGCCGCTCTGGCCGGCCGCCTCCAGGTCCGGATCCACCTGAGACCCGTGATCGAACGGGAGCGCTTCGCCCAACTCATCCAGCATGCCCTCACCACCGCCGGCTGCCCGCATACCCTGCTGGCCGACTCCGGGATGGAACTGCTGCGGCTCGCCTCGCAAGGTCTACCCCGGCAAGCCGGGCGCATCCTCCGCGCCGCCATGCAACGGGCCGTGCCCAAGGGCCTCAACCATCTCCCCGATGACCTGCTCCGGGAAACCATCGAGGAACTGCGATGATCCTCGACCTCGACCGCCTGTTCCCTGAAGGACTCTCCGACGAAACCGTCACGGCCGTGGCCGAACTGCTCAATGCACTCGCCAACCAGTGGGAGAGCCGCTACTTCCACCGCCTCCGTGCCGACCAGGCCCGAGCGCAATCGGACCTGTTCGACCCCAGGGAGCCCTGGCGGCGCGAGATCCCCGACTGACCCCGATGTCCCACGCTGTAGTCGGCGTACGCCACTCCGACCGCAGCGCGGGACAACCAACGCCTTCCCACCTCAAATAGGGCGAATCATTCTCCCGAAATCAGAGCGGGACAGACCAGGTGCAACGGAACGCGCCACGCTGGATCAAGGCACTGACCAAGTTCGGCGTCATCACACCAGCCCACGCGTGATCAGCCGCCGTCACCTTGCGATGCCTGACCCGGGCAGGGCAGCGCTCGCCCCAACGTCAGTGTCTTTCACGCTAAA
>JBJTAZ010000245.1:0-3737 GCA_046091085.1 Nitrospiraceae bacterium | reverse complement strand
ACCGTCACCCCGAAGGCCACCGAGTGGTCTCCGCTCTCGTGAGGCGCGACAGGGACCGACGCAGCCGCAGGTCCAGCGAGGCCAAGGCCTGCCCAGAGAGAAACCGCGCCGACAGACCATTGGGCCCATCGGACAGCCGTCATCGGAGATGTTCCAGCAGAAGAGTCGAGAGGGCGAGATAGATCGTGATACCGCTGATATCGTTGGCCGTAGTGACGAAGGGACCGGCCGCCACCGCCGGATCCACGCCAACCCGCTTGAGAAAGACCGGCATGATCGTGGCCATGCTGGTGGAGACCAGAAACGCGATCGTGAGCGAGGCGCCGACGACCATGCCCAGAAACCATTGGCCGTGCCACAGCCACCCGACGATGGTCAGCAGGGCTCCGCAGGTCACCCCAAGGATGAGACCGATGCGGACCTCGCGGAAGAACACCTTCCACACGTCCGTCAGCTCGATCCGTCGCGTGGCCAACCCGCGGATGATGAGGGTCGAGGACTGGAGCCCGACGTTGCCGCCCATGGCCGCGATGACCGGAATGAAGGTGACGATGGCCACGACTTCCTGGATGGTGAACCGGAAGAGCCAGAGAATCCAGCCGGAGACCAGGCTGCCGACCAGATTCGTGAACAGCCAGGGCAGGCGCCGGCGCGACGAGTCCAGACTGGAGGACTCCATGAGGGCGTCTTCTTCCGTCGCCCCGGCCATCTTCAACATGTCTTCCGTGGCCTCTTCCCGGATGACGTCCACCACGTCGTCCACCGTGATGATGCCCACCAGCGTGTTGTCCTTCTCGACCACGGGAATGGCCAGCAGGTTGTACCGCGCCACCTGACGGGCCACTTCCTCCTGGTCCATGTCCACCGCCACGCTCATCACGTCGCTGGTCATGATGTTTTTGAGCGGCGTCCCAGGCGGAACCGTCAGGAGCTGGCGCAACGACAGGACGCCGACGAGATGCTCGTCCTTGTCGGTCACGTAGATGTAAAACACCATCTCAGCGTCGGTCGCCTGCTGGAGACGCCGGATGGCCTCCTGGGCCGTCGCATCCTCGGGCAACGAGAAAAACTCCGTGGTCATGATGCCGCCCGCCGTGTCCTTGGGGTACTTCAGGATTTCGGCGATCTCGGTGGAGTCCTCCGTCTTCATTAACGTGAGAATTTCCGTGGACTGCTCCTCCGGCAGCACACCCAGGATGTCGCCCACGTCGTCCGGTCCCAGGTCTTTCAGCAGTGCGGCCACGTCCGAAGCAGGCATGTCCGCCAGCACCTGCGAGGCGCTTCCATGGTCCAATTCGCTGAGCACCTTGCCCCGCTCTGCCTCCCCGCGCACCAACTCGAACACCGTGCGCTTCTCTTTCTGCGAGGACAGGTGCGCGATGACCTTGGCGACGTCGGCCGGATGCATGCGGCCCATCATCTTGCCCAGGTTGGTGATCGCACCGCGGCGCAGCAGGCGCTGGAAGGACGCCAGCACCAACTCGAACTTGCTCTGGCCCTTCTCCGCGGACTCCTTGGAGAGGTCCTTCAGCAGGTCCTTCTCAGCTGGTCTGATACGTTCAGTCGGCTGCATGATTCAGCTTTTCGGCTAGGCTAGAATGAATGTTAGTACCCCAGGTCCACGAGCGTCTGCTCGTCCTCGCGCCAGGACTCCTTGACGGTCACCCACAGCTCCAAAAACACCTTCATCCCGAACAACCGCTCCATGTCGAGCCGCGCCTCGGTCCCCACCGTCTTGAGCAACTCCCCCTGTTTGCCGATCACGATGGCCTTCTGGGAATCCCGCTCCACGAAGATCGAAGCCTGGATACGCGCCAGCTTGCCTTCCTCCTTGAAGCTGGTGATCTCCACGGCGACCGCATAGGGCACTTCGTCTCGCGTCAGGTGAAGGATTTTCTCCCGAATCATCTCCGCCGCCAGCTGGCGCATAGGCTGATCCGTCAGCATGTCCTCCGCGTACCCTGCCTCCCCCTCCGGCAGGGCCTTGACGGTCAGCTCCAAGAGCCGGTCCACATTGATGCCGCCCTTGGCGGACAGGGGCACGATTTCCGCCCAGTCCAACATCCGCCGGTAGGCATCGATCAGCGGCAACACCCGGGCCTTATTGACCGCGTCCACCTTGTTGATCAACAGAAATGCCGGAGGCACGCCTTCCTTCTTCGCCTCACGCGCCTGCTCGATCGCGAACCGGTCGCCGGGGCCCGGAGCCTCCGTGGCCTCCACCATGACATAGAGCAAATCCGCTTCCTTGATGCAGTCCGTGGCGGTGCGCATCATGCGCCGATTCAGTTGATGTTGAGGCTTGTGCAGGCCCGGTGTGTCCAGCAGCGCGATCTGCGCGTCCGGGAGATGCACCACGCCCAGGATGCGTGTGCGGGTAGTTTGGGGCTTATTGGAGACGATCGCGAGCTTTTCTTTGAGGAGCGCGTTCAGCAGGGTGGATTTCCCCACGTTCGGACGCCCGATGATTGCCACCGTTCCCGTCTTCATGGCTCCTCACTTCGTCGGTTCGACCGGTCCGATCTTCGCCGGTTCGTCCACCACCTGATAGACCGTTTCGCCCTTGCGGACGAAGCCCAGCCGTTCCCGGGCCACTTCCTCGATGCGTGCCGGATCACTCTGGAGGCGGCTGATATCGGTCCGCAATTCCGCGTTGGCCTTGGCCATGGCCTGAATGTCCAGCTCCAACACCTGTGCGTTCTTCCGCATCTCCAGATACTTCGGAATGCTCATGTCCCCGAAGAAGGATGCCGCCACGAGGGCCGCCATGATGCCGCCCGCCAGCCACGGCGCCCGCCGGAGCGTGCGCTGATGCCGGTGCAACGTGTGATGGCTGCGGTTTCGTTTGATCATCGCAACATGTCCCCGGCTACCGGCATGCCGTCCTCGGCTCCGGCACCTACCGACGCACGTTCACCGCCCCGCGGCCTCGATACACCGCCTGGGCACCCAATTCTTCCTCGATGCGCAGCAGCTGATTGTACTTGGCCACCCGGTCCGTCCGAGAGAGCGACCCGGTCTTGATCAAGCCCGTGTTCAGCGCCACGGCCACGTCCGCAATCGTCGTGTCCTCGGTTTCGCCGGACCGGTGCGACACGACCGCCGTATAGCCGGATCGCTTGGCCAGCTCGATGGCCTCCAGCGTTTCGGTCAGCGTCCCGATCTGGTTCAGCTTGATCAGGATCGAGTTGCCGATTCCGTCCCTGATCCCCCGCGAAAAAATCTCCACATTGGTCACGAAAATGTCGTCGCCCACGAGCTGCACCCGGTTGCCGAGCCGCTCCGTCAGCATCCGCCAGCCCTTCCAGTCCAGCTCGCTCAACCCGTCTTCGATGGAAAGAATCGGATACCGGTCCACGAGCTTGGCGTAGTACCGGATCATATTCTCGGAGGACTTCTCCTCCTGTTCCGCTTCCAACACATAGCGGCCCTTTTCGTAAAACTCGCTGGCCGCCGCGTCCAGAGCGAGGGCAATGTCCTTGCCCGGCCGGTAGCCGGCCTGCTCGATGGCCTGCACGATCAGGCTCAAGGCTTCTTCATTCGATCGCAGATTCGGCGCGAACCCGCCCTCGTCCCCCACCGATGTGCTGAGCCCTTGCTTCTTCAGCAGGGCTTTCAGCGTATGAAAGACCTCCGTGGCCATCCGCAACGCCTCGCTGAACCGCGAGGCGCCGACCGGCATGATCATGAACTCCTGCAGATCGAGGCTGTTGTCCGCATGGGCTCCGCCGTTGATG
>JBJTAZ010000244.1:0-6547 GCA_046091085.1 Nitrospiraceae bacterium | reverse complement strand
CCGGCTGATTTGGCATTTGCTCGTCCGGTGCTAGCTGGGCAACAGGGAGCCTGACGGAAAGCAGTCACAAGCCGAGAGGCGAACCCTTTTGCTGATCCATCCAGGTGCACTTGGGGATGTGTTGCTGGCCCTTCCTGCCATCCGCAAGGTCCGGGCTTCCTTTCCCTTCCCCGCCTGCGCACTAATCGCAGGGGGGCAAGTCGGCCGTTTATTGGTTGCGTGTGGAGAAGTGGATCAATTGTTCCCATTGGAGCAGGACTATCTGGCTCAATTGCTGGCTGGATCTGAATCGTGTGCCCCAACCCTGCGCGCCTGGCTGGACAAGACTGATCTGGCCGTTGGGTGGATGAAGGATTCAGAGGGAGGCCTTGCCGCAACCTTGGCCGGCCTTGGAGCAGGCAAGGTCATTCTTCGGAGCCCTATGGATTCCGATCATGCGAGCTTCCATCAGGTCGACCGATATTGCGAGACAGTGTCAACGGTGGCCGGAGGCCGGTTGGACGAGAAGCGGCTACGGTTGCCCGATGCGCTCCTGCATGTAGCGGCAGAGAGCGTGGTAGGAGCAGGAGTCGGGAACGGCCAAGCGATTGTAGTCCTACACCCGGGCAGTGGGAGTCCTCATAAATGTTGCGGCCACGGCTTGTTTGTCAAGCTGATCGAACAGGTGCGGGCATGGGGAGCCCTGCCTGTCTTGCTGGCCGGGCCGGCTGATATGGAACGGGTCCGGGCGATTCAAGACTCTTTTGCTGATCCGCCGGTGGCGCTTGAAGGGTTCGAGCTGATAGCGGTGGCCGGACTGCTGGCTCAAGCGGCTCTGTATATCGGGCACGATTCAGGGATCACCCACTTGGCTGCCTGCCTGCACGTGCCGACGATCGCGCTCTTCGGGCCGACCGATCCACAACGGTGGGCGCCCAGGGGCCGCCATGTCGAGGTGGTCAGCGGCGCTCCTTGCGTCTGCCGTGACTGGCATTCAGTACAGGCTTGCACAGAGAAGCCTTGCTTGAAAGTGCCGGCCGAGCCGGTGCTTGCGGCCTGCACCGCAAGGCTTCAGGATTGGGCGAAAAGCCGGATTGAAGCCAGAGGGGCAGTCCCATTGCCTTGTCATGTCTGAGAGGTTGTGTTAGATTCCGCAATTGGTTTTTTTGCCAGTCAATAGAAGAGGTTCGCACGCTTGTGGCTCACGATATCGTGCAGGAAAAAGTGATCGATGCCCTTCATGGGGCTCTACAAGAAGCCAAGCGCAAGGGGCAACTGAGAGTGGAATCGGTTCCGGCTCTGACACTGGACCTTCCCAAGCGGCCGGAATGGGGCGACTTGGCTTCGACGGTGGCCATGAGCCTGGCGCCATCAGAGCGGCGGGCCCCCTATGATGTCGCTCAGATTATTCTTGAGAATATCGCCAAGCGGGAGATGTTGTTCGATCGAGTCGAGATCGCCAGACCTGGTTTTTTGAATATGACGGTTAAACGGGATCTCTGGCTCCAAGTGCTGGCGGAGATCGAGGCGCAAGGGCAAGCCTATGGCCAGACGATGGTCGGGCAGGGACGCCGTGTGCTGGTGGAATATGTCAGTGCGAATCCGACCGGGCCGCTGCATGTTGGCCATGGGCGAGGGGCCGCCGTCGGCCAGGCCATTGCCAGGTTGCTTCGAGCGGCGGGGTACGATGTGGTGCAGGAATATTATGTCAACGACGCAGGCCGGCAGATGAAGCTGCTCGGAGCCTCCGTCTATGCCCGCTATCAAGAACTGCTGGGCCGTACCGTGTCGTTCCCGGAGGATGGCTATCGAGGCGCCTACATCGAAGCGGTGGCTGCGCAGGTGCGTGAAGAGTCGGGAGATGCGCTGCTCAATCTTCCAGCCGATCAGGCGGAACAGCGGTGTCAGGCCTTGGCTTATCGGGACCTGCTCGAGAAGATTCGTCAGGATCTTCGATCGTTCGGTATCGAGTTCGATGTTTGGTTCAGCGAAGCCTCATTGCTGTCGTCCGGCTGCGTCGAGCAAGTGCTGGCCGATCTTCGCGCGCGCGACTTGTTGTTCGAGCAGGATGGGGCCTGGTGGTTCAGATCCTCTTCGTTCGGCGATGAGAAGGATCGCGTCGTGCGGAAGCAGGAGGGAGACTATACCTACTTGGCTTCGGATATCGCCTATCATCGGGATAAGCTGCAACGCGGCTATGATCTGCTGATCGATGTCTGGGGTGCCGACCATCACGGATACATCCCCAGGATGGAAGCGGTCGTGCAGGCTTATGGCTACCCCAAGGAGCGGTTGCGTGTGGTCCTCGTCCAGATGGTCAATCTGCTTCGCGGGGGGCGGAAAGTGGAGATGTCCAAACGCGCCGGCGAGTTCATCACGATGCGCGAGGTGATGGACGAGGTGGGGGCGGATGCGGCCAAGTTTTTCTTTCTCATGCGCCGGTCGGACACGCACCTGGATTTCGACCTGGATCTGGCCAAGCAACAGTCGGCGGAAAACCCCGTCTATTACGTGCAGTATGCGCATGCGAGAATCGCGAGCCTCTTTCGAGTGGCCGCCGAGCGGGGGCTGCCCGTGCCGAAGCCGAGCGAGGCGGACTTATCCCTGCTGTGCGATCCGGATGAATTCGGACTGATCCGGAAGCTCTCATCGTATCCGTCGGTGATTCAGGCCAGTGCGGCGGCTCTAGAGCCCCATCGATTGACCTACTATCTGCAGGAACTGGCCGGCTCGCTCCATACCTTCTATTTCAAGCACCGCATCATGCCGGCGGCTGCAGATCAGGATGTGGCCGAGGCCTCGGCGTTCGTCAAGGATGCGGGCGAAACGCACACGCAGCGGGAGCAAGTCAGCCCCGGCTTGACGGGAGCCAGGCTGGCGTTGATGTATGCCGTGCAGCAGGTGCTCCGGAACGGGTTGGGTGTCCTCGGGATCTCTGCTCCTGAGCGGATGTAAGGTGACACGGGGCATGTTTGGGTTCAGCGTACGACAGACGGATGCAAATGGGGTGGCGCGCCAAGGATTGCTCGTCACGGCTCATGGGAGCATCGAGACGCCCGCGTTCATGCCGGTCGGCTCCTTAGGCGCCGTCAAGGGGATCGGTCCCGAGGACTTGGCTGGACTTGGGTTCCGGATGATCCTGAACAATGCCTATCACCTGTATCTGCGTCCAGGCCATCGCGTCGTTGAAGAGTTGGGAGGGTTGCACAAGTTCACGGGCTGGCCAGGGGCGATCCTGACCGACAGCGGCGGGTTTCAAGTGTTCAGCCTGGCGAAGCTCTGCCGGGTGACGGACGAGGGAGTGACGTTTCAATCCCAGGTGGACGGCTCTTCCCACCACATCACGCCGGAGCGGGCGATCGAGATTCAGGAGGCCTTGGGGGCCGACATCATCATGGCGTTCGATGAGTGCGTGGCGCTTCCGTCCGCCCGCGAACGGGTGCGCGAGGCGCTGCAACGGACGGGCGCCTGGGCCCGCCGTTGCCAGTCCGCGAGGCGTCGGTCGGACCAGGCGCTGTTCGGCATTGTCCAGGGCGGCCACGATCCGGCGCTGCGCGTCGAGTCCGCCAGGGATCTGGTCTCGTTGGGGTTCGACGGCTATGCCGTCTGGGGCCTTTCCGTCGGGGAAGAGAAGTCCGTGATGTACGCGATGCTGGATGCGACCGTGCCCGAATTGCCGGCCGACCGGCCTCGCTATTTGATGGGGGTCGGCATGCCGGAAGACTTGGTTGAGGGGGTGGCCAGGGGCATCGACCTGTTCGACTGCGTGGTGCCGACCAGGCATGGACGAACCGGTTGGCTGTTCACCTCCACCGGTCGGGTGCTGATCAAGCAAGCCCGCTATGCCAAGGACGAGAGCCCGATCGATCCGTCCTGTGGCTGCCAGGTTTGCCGCAACCACTCGCGGGCCTACTTGCACCACTTGTTCGGCGTGAAGGAGATGTTGGGCGTGCGTCTCAACACCCTCCACAACTTGTATTATTTTTCCGACTTGATGCGACAGATTCGCTCGGCCATAGCCGCCGGCTCATTCGCCGCATTTCGGCAGGAGTTCTATGCCAGCCGGTCGGCGGCCGCCGTCGGCGTGGAGGAAGCGGGTGATCAGGAACGGTTTGAAGAGCCGGCGGCGGCGCAGGAGGGGAGACGGTGAATATGATGGCATCGGTCGCCTGGGCGCAGGGCGCGCACGGTGGGGGCGCAGGAGCAGGCACTTCGTTGTTGTCGCTGGTGCCGTTCGTGTTGATTTTCATCGTCTTCTATTTTTTGCTGATCCTGCCCCAACAGAAGCGTCAGAAAAAATTGAAAGAGATGTTGGAGGCGCTGAAAAAGGGCGATAAAGTGGTGACCTCCGGCGGTATCTGGGGTACGGTCACGAATTTGGGCAAGGACACGGTCACGCTGCAAATATCGGACAATACCAAAATCAAGGTCCAGCGGGAATCCATTTCCCGGCTTAGGGTGGAAGAGGAAGACTAGCTCGGCGCCCGTGACGCGGGCCCGGTTCAACGATTGAGGGACGAATGAAGAAGGTTGGCGGACGGTTTGCATTGTTGGGCATCGTACTGGCGCTCTCGGTGGCGTTTTTCCTGCCTTCCTATCCCCGGCTGTATCAGGCCCTGCCCGACTGGTCGAAAAAGGTTCTGCCGACCAAGGGCATTACCCTGGGCTTGGATTTGCAGGGAGGCATCCACCTGGTCCTGGAGGTCGAGGAGGAGCGAGCGGTGGAGATCGCCGTGGATCGCTCCGTCACGGCCATGCAGGATCTGTTGGTCGACAAGAAAATTCCCGTCGAATCGGTCAGGCGCACCGCGTCTTCCCAGGTCACACTCGCCTTCCAGAACGCAGATCTGAAAGCCCAGGTCCAGAAGATCATGGAGGACTTCCCTTCCTTCTATGAACTGGAACAAAAAAGCACTGGCAGCAGTTTGGTCTATGAATTGCGAGAAGGGGAGATTAAACGGATCAAAGATTCCGCCATCAATCAGGCCTTGGAGACGATCCGGAACCGGATCGATCAGTTTGGCGTGGCTGAACCGCTGATCCAGCGGCAGGGCCTCAAGCAGATCGTGGTCCAGTTGCCGGGCATCACCGAGCCGAAGCGGGCCAAGGATTTGATCAAGGAAACGGCGTTGCTCGAGTTCAAGATGCTGGACGAGTCCAGCA
Source organism: Nitrospiraceae bacterium (assembly GCA_046091085.1). Taxonomy (GTDB): domain Bacteria; phylum Nitrospirota; class Nitrospiria; order Nitrospirales; family Nitrospiraceae; genus SYGV01. The sequence continues at coordinate 1,405 of JBJTAZ010000244.1, read as the reverse complement.
AGTTGGCTATGGATTTGCCGCAGCGGATTCCCAAGGGCAAGGAAGAGGAAGTCCTCAAGCAGATTCAAGGCCAATTGCCGGAAGGCGACCAAATCCTGTTCGAAAAAGTGATCGAGAAGGACACGGGCCGCGAGTTTCGCACGCCGTTCTTGGTCAAGAAGCGTGTCATGCTGGCGGGCGATGTGCTGAGCGACGCGCGTGTGTCGATCGGGCAGTTCAACGAACCCTACGTGGCGATCGCCTTCGACGCCAAGGGCGCGAAGGAGTTCGAGCGCATCACGTCCGAGAACGTCAAAAAGCGCATGGCCATCGTGCTGGACAACACCATCTACTCCGCTCCCGTCATTCAGGAACGGATCAGCGGAGGGCGAGCGCAGATCAGCGGCACCTTTACGATGCAGGAAGCCAATGATCTGGCGATCGTGCTTCGGGCCGGCGCCTTGCCCGCCCCGCTCAAGATTATCCAGGACCTGACCGTGGGCCCCTCCTTGGGGCGCGATTCGATCGAGAAGGGGGTTCGGGCCACGCTGTTCGCCGGGGGGATGGTCGTCCTCTTCATGATGATCTATTATCGGCTGTCCGGTGTCATTGCCGATTTCGCCCTGGCGTTGAATTTGATCTGTTTGATCGGCTCGCTGGCCGGATTGAACGCGACCCTCACGCTGCCCGGCATCGCGGGCATCATTCTGACCATCGGGATGGGGGTGGATTCCAACGTCCTGATCTTCGAGCGCATCCGTGAAGAATTGCGGCAGGGCAAGCCGGTGCGCTTGGCGATCGACGGGGGGTACGACAAGGCGCTGCTGACGATCATCGACTCTCACGTGACGACGCTGATCACGGGGCTGGCCTTATTCTTGTTCGGGACCGGGCCGATCAAGGGCTTTGCCGTTACGCTGTGCTTGGGGATCGCCATTAATTTGTTCACGGCCCTGGTTGGCACGAAAGTGGTCTTTGACGCATTGAATCAGCGCCGCAAAGTCGAGCAATTGAGCATTTAGCGGTTTCGACCGATCGTCGAGAGGGGAACGCATGTTCGAGATTCTGGGAAAAACCAACATCGATTTCATGGGCAAGCGGAAAATCGCGTTTGTCTTTTCGGGTCTGCTGGTCTTGCTGGGGATCGTGGCGGTGATTCAGATCGCCCGCGGCGCGGCCAATCTCGGGATCGATTTTGCGGGCGGCACCGCCGTCCAATTGAAATTCGACCAGCAGATCCGCATCGACGAAGCGCGCAAGGCGCTGGAGTCCAATGGGTTGGCCAATGTGGATTTGCAGGAGTTCGTCGAGGCGAACAAGCTGCTCGTTCGGGTGAAAACGTCGACCACGATCGAAGAAAAGGTGGCGGATCGTGTCGTTGCGGTCTTCGGCAAAGAGTTCCCGAACAACAAGTTTGTCGTCGACT
>JBJTAZ010000243.1:0-3391 GCA_046091085.1 Nitrospiraceae bacterium | reverse complement strand
CCATGTCGAGCGTGTGGGGCTTCAACAGACCTTTGAACCGCACTTGTTCCCATTGGACCGACTTGACCTGGTCCGGAAACCGTCTGACGCAGAGTCCTCTGATGCCGGCGCGGGTGTCGGCCGGCCCTTCGCGCAAGGCCGACTCGATCTCCGCTTCCGTGGCCAGCTTCAGGGTCTTGCCTTCGGCCTCCAGGCCGAGGAAGAGGCCACGCTCCGGCTGCACGTTATGATATTCCAAGTCCAGGCTGGCAAGCCAGGGGTCGACCCAGGCGACATGTTCCGCTTGCATGAAGGTTTCCAGGAGCCAGAGTTTGGTGACCCAGTCCAGTCGGCCCACGAGCCGGCTGCGATCCTGCTGCAACAGACGCAACGTCTCGCCCCATTCGCGGATCACCCAATCGGTTTCCTCGTCCAGTCCGGCGAGATGCGTCTGGGCCGCCTGGTGATAGACCGATTGGATCTCCAGCCCGGACATCGTGCGTCCGTCTTTTCGGCGTACAACCGCCTTCAGATCCGGATCGTGCGAGATGGTCTTGATGGCCGCCACCGGCGCATCGATCTCCAGCGCCGGCGCAAGGCCCCGCTCGATCAGGTCCAGCACGAGCCTGGTCGTGCCCACCTTTAGGGCCGTCGCATACTCGCACATGTTGGCGTCGCCGACGATTAAGTGCAGCCGGCGGTAACGGGTCCGGTCCGCGTGGGGCTCGTCTCGGGTGTTGAGGATCGGCCGGTTGTGCATGGTGTCCACGCTCAACTCGGTTTCCATGAAGTCCGCGCGTTGGGAAAGCTGATACCGTCCTGGCTGGAATCCGCTCTCCTGCGCTTCGATCCCCACCTTCCCCGCCCCGGCAATAATTTGACGGCTGATCAGAAACGGGAGCAGGCCTTGGACGAGCGCCGGGAAGGGTACGGAGCGAAGGAGCAGATAGTTGTCGTGGCAGCCGTAGCTATGGCCGTGGAAGTCGGTATTGTTTTTGTACAGTTGCACCTGCGGGCCGCCGAGCGATTGGTTGCGTCGGTCAGCCGCCCGCTGCACGATGCGCTCGCCGGCCCGATCGTGGGCGATCAGATCGCGCAGGGTCCGGCATTCGGGCGTGGAATATTCCGGATGAGTATGGTCGTTGTAGAACCGCGCGCCGTTGGGCAGGACCAGGTCGCTCTTCATCTCGTAGAAGGAAAAGGGGCGGTGGGCATCCTGCTTCGCGAAGTCGTCCTCTTCCTTGTCCTGCTGCAAGCCCGAGACGCGGAAGCCCCGGGCGTCTTCATGGGGGTCTTCCCCCTGATAGTCCCAGGTCCGCTCGAAGGCGGCGGTCAGGTAGGCCCGCACCAGGTCCATGGACTCCACGACCGGGTCCACCTGGTCCTGATCTTCGCGCGTGATGCCGTATTCGGTTTCGAGGCCAAAGAGGCGCATGATTCGTTAGGTGTTAGGCGTGAGGCGTAAGGCGATGAGAAGTTCCTGCCTTTTCAGCAACCCCCCTTCACGCCTCACCGTTCACGCCTCACGTCTTCAGATGATCTGGCCGATCAGTCGCTCTTCCGTCCGCCGGCCTTTGCGGAACGAAGCAATGCCCACCACTTGCTCCGGATGGTGATCCAGAAGCTTGAGCCACTCCTCCGCCGCGTCATCCGGCGGGAGCATCTCGCCTTCGCGGAACTCGGCGTCAATGGAAGCGAGGACATCATCCTCGGTCAGCCCGGCCCGGCCACCATTGATCGCCGGAGCGCCTGCGGCTTCCGTAGCCGCGAGGTCTTGGCCGAGCGGCGTTCTAATGATTCGCTCGATCGCCCGTTCCTTGGCCCGCTGGACGATGGACGCCAGGATGGCGCCACTGATCAGATCGGCCCGATAGAGCACCTTGTTCTGGCCGCTGCGGAGCCGGACGGAGAGGAGTCGGTTCTGGTCGGTCTTGCTGAAGGTGGCCTCCACCGCCCGCGTCACCAGGGCCTGGCAGGCAGCCGCTTGATCGCCGCTGTGCGCGGCCAGCAACGATGAGTCCAGCGGCACGTCGCCAGTCAGATAGACGCGCAGGATGTCCGCCGCTTCCTCACGGCCGGGCCGGCTCACCTTGATCTTGCGGTCGATCCGTCCCGGCCGCAGCACCGCCGGGTCGATCAGGTCCGGCCGGTTGGAGGCCAGGATGATCACCACGTCGCGCAAGGACTCGATGCCGTCCATCTCCGAGCAAAACATCGGCACGAGCGTGTTGTTGATGTTGAACGAGCGCATGGAACGGCGGGTGCCCAGGATGGACTCGGCCTCGTCGATGAAAATGAACGGCAGGAGTCCGGCTTTCCGGCGCGAACGGGCCTGGGCAAACAGATCGCGGACGATCCGTTCCGACTCGCCCAGCCACATGTTGAGAATTTCCGGCCCCTTCACGTGCAGGAAGGCGCCGCCGGTTACCTTCGGTCTGTCCGCTGTGTCGGCCTGCTCTTGCGAGTCGCCCACGAGTTTGGAGAGGCTGGCCGCGGCTGCCTGGCCGATCAGGGTCTTGCCGCAGCCGGGAGGCCCGTACAGAAGGAATCCCTTGGGCTGGGTGAACTTGAATTGCTCGAAGGTCTTCGCATGGAGCAGGGGGTACTCGATGGCCTTGCGGATCGCCTCGATCGCGGCCTTCTGCCCGCCGATCTGTCCCCAGGTGACGGTCGGCACTTCGTCCAGCAGGTGGCGGTCCGCTTGCCGGTCCTCCAGCCGCTCGATGGCGATGCGGTGGCTGGGATCGATCCGCACCTCGTCGCCGGCCTTGAGTTCGACGCCGCCGAGATCGCTTCCCCGCTGGAGGATCAAGGCCTGGCGTCCCGGTTCCTGCTCGAAGCGAATGCGCCCGTCCGGCAAAGTGTCCGACACCTTCATTACCGGACCGTTGCGGTCGTAGCCGAGCGTCTTGATCAGGGCATAGGCTTCGTTCACCAGCACCTGCGTGCCGATCTTGAGGTCAGCGGCGGCCACGCGCGGGTCTACGTTCGTGTAATACTCGGCGCCGCCCACGACGATGCGGGCCAGCCCTTCCGCCGGCAGCTCCAACAACGTGCCAATGCGGTTGGCCGGCGCGGTCAGCTTGCCCACCACCTCGCTCAGTTTCTTGAATTCCGCCTCCCGCTGTTGGTGAGCCGCCCCTTCTTGCAGGATCAGGTGACGCAACTTGTAGAGGATTTTTTGTCGGGGATCGTCGTCCGGCATGGCAGCCAGACAGTCGTCGAGCAGCACCAGGGGGTCGTTCGACGATGAGGCGCCCTGCCCCGTAGCTTGCTCTTTTCCCCCGGCCTTTTTTTTATCTCGTTCGTTAGGGCCTCGATGATCGCTCATGGTTACACCGCCCGAAAAGTCACGGCTGTGGTGACTCGCCCGTCAAGCTACCACACATTACGTCGCAAGTTACAGGGGGCG
>JBJTAZ010000242.1:0-2863 GCA_046091085.1 Nitrospiraceae bacterium | reverse complement strand
ACCGGTACCGTTCGACGGTGCACAACGCGTTTCGCGAAGTGGAGAACGATTTGAGCCTGACGAACCGGCTGACCCTCGCGGCCAACCGTCAGGACGCCACCGTCGGGGCCACGCTGAAAACGCAGGAACTGTCCATGGAGCTTTACCAGGGCGGGCTGATTTCCAGCCTCGACCTCATTTATGCGCAGGTCAACACGCTGACGGCGCGCATCGAGGCCGTGGAGATCAAGGCCGAGCTGCTGAGAACCACGGTCGGGCTCATCCGCGCGCTCGGCGGAGGCTGGACCCGCAAACAGTTGCCCACCGACGAGCAGATCCAGCCCTTCGACACGCTCGAATACGACTTCGACAAGCTCAAGAAGCCGGCGCCCGCCGGGGGCATCGACGTCAACGCGGGCAACAACTGGGTGCATAACGACCTGACCAAACCGCCCGCGCCCTGACCACCGCCCAGCACTAAGTAGCCTGCTCCCTTCTTCCCCTCTACCGGCGTGGTGGCGGAACTGCAAGAGCCACCGGCAGATGCGAAGAGAAGTTGGGGTGAGTGACGGGTTTCGAACCCGCGACCTCCGGATCCACAATCCGGCGCTCTAACCAGCTGAGCTACACCCACCACCAGGGGAACGATCGGCAGGACCGGCGGCGGAGCCGAATCTTAACAAATGGCCGGAACCGTGCGCAACTAGGCAATACGGGCGTCGAAGGCTGCCTGCATTTCGGCCAGCACGGCCTGCGCCGCCTCTTTGGGATCGGCCGCATCGCGGATGGGTCGCCCCACGACGAGGTAATCCGACCCGGCCTTGATGGACTGCGTCGGCGTCGTCGGCCGCGCATGGTCGTCCAATCCCTTGCCTGCCGGCCTGATGCCGGGCGTGACAATGAGCAGCTTGGGGCCGACGTTGCGGCGGATGGTCGCCGGCTCTTCGCCCGAGGCCACCACCCCGTCACAACCCAACTCGGCGGCCAGCTTGGCGCGCGCCGTCACCAGGTCGGCCACGCTCCACTGGATGCCCATGTCGCGCAGGTCGGCGCTGTCGAAATTCGTGAGGACGGTGACGGCCAGCAGCTTGAGCGGCCGATCTTCCTTCCCCTCCACCGCCGCATTCAGGGCCTTGCGGTTGGCGTGGACGGTCAGAAACTCCACCCCCAGTTCGGCCACGCGGGCCGTGGCCCGACGCACGGTCTCGTCGATATCCAAAAACTTCAGGTCGAGGAACACGCGGTTGCCCCGGTCCAAGGCCCGCCGGACGACGTCGGGCCCCGCCGCCGTGTAGAGCTCGAGCCCGATCTTGACGAACCGGACCGTGCCCTCCACCCGGCGCATGAGCTGGTCGGCTTCTTCCGCCGACGGCACGTCCAGGGCCAGAATCAACCGGTCATGTGCGGCAATCGGCTGCATCAGTTTATCGCCCCGCAGGCCTTGTTGTTACCCGCCCAGCTTTTGAGCACGTTGTTGGCGTCGAAGATCAGCTCGTAGTTGTAACAGACTTCCGCATCCGTATTCGCATAGGTCAGGTAGGTGGCGGTGCTCACGTGGATGATATAGATCCACTTGGACTCGCCGTTGTCCATCGGATACCGGTGGTCGGGGCTGCCCAGGCGGGCCGTCACCTCGTCCTGCGTGGCCTTGCCGACGTTGTCCTTGAAATAGGCGTCCGGCAGCCCCATGCAGGCCGTCAGCAGCGCCGACAGGGTCAGGGCCAGCGTCAGACCCCGCGTTCTTCTTGTGTGTGTCATTGTCCCCTCCTGCCGAGGATGGTCGGCTGGCGGCGCCCGCTGCTTGACCGGATCGCCGCGCCTGTGTTACAAGAACCTTCCCGTAACGCTATCACAACACCGGAGAACATCCCATGCCAGTCGTGCACAAGTCAACGATCAAGCGGGCACGCCAAGCGCTGAAACGCAACCAGCGGAACCGGACCATCCAGAGCTCGGTGAAGGGGATCCTGAAGAAGGTCCTGACCGCCGTGGACGAGAAGAAGGCCGACGAAGCCCAAGCCGGATTGCGGGAAGCCGCGTCGGCCCTGGGGAAGGCCGTCAGCAAGGGCGTGCTCAAGCCCAACACCGCGTCCCGCCGGATTTCGCGCCTCACCGCCAAGGTCAACGCCCTTACCGCCAAGTAAGCCCGGCCAGCGCGGTCATCTCATCGCGCGGCGCCGCGCCCGGCTTCCTTCGGGCGTTCGCAGAGGTCCAGCAGCAACGTTTCCAGCACGCGGGCCTTGGAACCTCCGCTCGCCCCCTTCAGTTTGGAATCCGTCTCCGTAAACCGCTCGAAGGCCGACCGGAGACGGGCTTCGGAAAAGAACCGGCCCAGGTCGGATTCCTTCCCCCACTGTTTCGGCTGCTCCTTCGCCTTCCAGATTTTCCGATACTGCCAGGCCAGCGCGCCCAGGATGCGCAGGGGGTCTTCGCCCGCCTCCAAGTTGCGCGCGAGAATGCGCAACGCCTGCAGGCGATTCTGCGCGCCGATCGCGCCGGTCAGGTCGAAGACCGACGCGCCCGGCTCCATGCCTTTGAGCGTCTGGACGTCGGCCGCGCGCGCGACGGCGCCCGCGCCCACGTACGCCGCCAGCTTCTCCAACTCGCGCCGGATCAGATAGAGGGAGCCGCCGGCCATGTCCTTGTGCGAGACGGCCATGTCGGCCAGCATGGCCACGGCGTCCGTCTCCAGGGCCACCCCGACCCGGCCGGCCTCCGCCTTGATCCAGGCCGGCAACTGTCCGTCCGGCGGCGGGGCGCAGTCCACGAGGACGGCGCGTTTCATGAGCGGCTGGGTGAACTGCCGCCGCTCGGCCATTTTCTTGCCCGCCACGAAGCCCAGCGCGGGGGTCGCGCGGGGCTCCGCCCGATCGGCCCGGCGCTG
>JBJTAZ010000241.1:0-4973 GCA_046091085.1 Nitrospiraceae bacterium | reverse complement strand
GGCACCGGCGACTTGGCCCTGCTGATCCAGCCGCGTATGGGCGATGGAGGCCGCGTCGCGGCCGTGGACCTGAACCAAGCCATGCTCAAGGAGGGCCTGAGCAAAATCGCCGATCGAGGACTGAGCGGTCGCATCGCCTGTCTGCGCGCCAATGCCGAACAGTTGGGATTCCGCGACAACAGCTTCGACGCGGTCACGACGGGGTTTTGCATCAGGAACGTGAGCGATCTCCTGGGAGCGTGCACGGAGATTTGTCGGGTCTTAAAGCCAGGGGGCCGGTTCGTCTGCCTGGAATTCTCCCGGCCGACGCGAGCCTGGCTGCTGCGTTTATACGACTGGTATTCGTTCAGCCTCTTGCCTGCGATCGGCACTCTCGTAGCCCATGACCGGACCGGCGTCTACCGGTACCTGCCCGCCTCCATCCGGGCGTTTCCCGACCAGGAAGGGCTGAAGGCCCTGTTGCTCAAGGCCGGGTTCAGCCAGGTGGACTATTACAATGTGAGCGGCGGGATCGTTGCCATCCACGTGGCGGCAAAATAGGAACGTGCGAAAGTCCTTACAGTTTGAAAGTCGGCACGTCCGAGGGCTTTCGACTGTATAGACTTTTCGACTGTGTGACTGTATAGACCATGAACTCAATTCTTTACGTTTTTCTGCCCTGCAAGAAGGTCTACCCGATCGGGATCACCTACCTGGCGGACTTCATCCATCGGCGGCAACCCGACGTCAGGCAGCAGATCCTGGACCTCTCCGTCTACCCGCAAGCCGAGCGGCCGAAGGTCCTGCGCGAGGCGACGGCCTCATTTGCCCCCGATTTGATCTGCTTCTCTTGGCGCGACATCCAGATCTTTTCGCCCCACGAGGGGGACGCCTCGCTGGAGCATGCGTTCAACTTCTACTTTTCGAGCAACCCGCTGAAGAAAATCGCCGCTTCGTTCCAGGGGCTCGCGCAACTCTACCGCTATTACGGCGACATCCGCGCCAACCTCTCCTATCCCTGGCTGATCCGAAAGGAATTTCCCCGGACGCAGAACATGATCGGCGGCGGCGCCTTCACCGCCTTCGCGGACCAGTTGATCGAGAAACTGCCGGAGGGGACGATCGGCATCCTGGGCGAAGGCGAGGACGCGATTTTGAAGATGGTGGAAGGCCGCTCCCTCGCGGACGAACGGTACATCGTCAAGGAAGGGGGCCAGGTGTCCAAGGGTCAGCAGGGATCGCCGGCTCTGTTAGATGCCCTGACCGTGGACCTTCCCTACCTCACCGGCATCTTTCCTCAATACCGGGACTACATCGACGAATCCATCGGCGTCCAAAGCAAACGCGGCTGCCCTTACGATTGCGCCTTCTGCCTCTATCCCTACATCGAGGGCAAACGGGTCCGGTACCGGCCCCCCGAGATGGTCGTGAAGGACATTTCGCAACATTACCACCAGTGGGGCGCGCGGAAGTTCTGGTTCACGGATGCCCAGTTCATCACCGGCAAAGAAGCCTATCCCCAATGTACGGAGATTCTGGAGCGGATCCTCCGCGCGAAGCTAGACATCCAATGGTCCGGTTACATCCGGACGTCGCTGATCACGGCGGACCTGGCCAAGCTCATGGTGCGCTCCGGGGTCGGGGACCTGGAAGTGGCCATCACCTCCGGCTCGCAGGAGGTCCTCAACAACCTGCACATGGGGTTCAAGCTGGAGCGGCTTTACGACGGCTGCCGGTACCTCGCCGAAGCGGGATTCAGGGGCAAGATCATCTTGAATTATTCGCTGAACAGCCCCAAGGAGACCGAGGAGACCCTGTTGCAGAGCGTGGAATCGTACAAAACCGTGGCTTCGATCTTGGGCGAGGAGCGGGTCTTCCCCTTGATGTTTTTCCTGGGCATCCAGCCGAACACCGATCTGGAGCACCGGCTGCTGGAAGAAGGCTACCTCTCGGCCGGCTACAATCCGCTGATGCTAAGTCCCACCAGCATCAGAAAACTCCTGTATAACCCAGCGCCCCTGAATAAAATCATCGCCAAGGCCTGCCTAGCCGCCTGGCGCAAGAAGCAGGGGAGCCAAGACCCCCGTCCCTGGTCCGGTTCCCTCTCCGCCAAACCCCAGACCTATGCCGACGGCAACCTCATCCGAGGGATCGAACAGAACAGCGGACGCCAGGCCCTGCTGACATTGGAAGAGATTCTTCTGTCGCGAAAAACCGCTGGATCGTCAACCGTTTCCCCTCCAGGACCTGCCGTCAGTCGAGTGGGCTAACACCCGCTCCCACGTCCCCAGATGCTGCTTGCATTCCCGATATTTCCGATGCTATCATGCCTTCTCATTTTCGCCCGATGACATCGCGGAATCAGTTAAATTTCTTGACGTTTTTCCGATCTTGACGTACGCCAGAGGGCCTGAAGGAGGCGGGTAGATGTACAAGACCATATATGTCCCCGTGGACAACTCGGACTATTCCAATACAGCCGTGGATCTGGGTGTCGCTCTGGCCAAAACCTTCGGCTCCAAGATTGTGGGCAGCCACGTCTATGCGGCGAAGATGCACGACAAGCGCTTCAAGCAGATGGAGGCCGGCCTTCCGGAGGAATATCACGACGAAAAAGAGCTGGACCGGCAGCGCCAGATCCACGACTCGCTGATCACCCGCGGGCTCCAGATCATCACCGACTCCTACCTCGACTATGTGGACAAAAAGTGCACCGAGGCCAACCTGCCCCTAGAGCGCCGCTCCTTGGAAGGCCGCAACTGGAAGGTGCTGGCCGAGGACATCAACCAGAACGCCTACGATCTCGTGATCATGGGCGCGCTGGGCGTCGGCGCGGTCAAAGACAGCGTGATCGGCAGCAACACCGAGCGCGTGATCCGTCGCGTGCGCAGTTCGGACATGCTGATCGTCAAGAACCCCCACGTGATGCCGACCGGCAAGATCGTCGTGGCGGTGGACGGCAGCGCCTACTCCTTCGGCGGGCTCATGACGGGCCTGGAGCTGGGCAAAGCCCTGAACATGCCCGTGGAGGCTATTTCCGCCTTCGATCCCTATTTCCACTATGCGGCCTTCCACAGCATTTCCGGCGTGTTGAACGAGGAGGCCGGCAAGGTCTTCCGATTCAAGGAACAGGAAAAGCTGCACGAGGAGATCATCGACAGCGGTCTGGCCAAGATTTACCAGTCGCACCTGGACATCTCCCGCGAGATCGCCCAGGCCGAGAAGACGGACGTCAAGACCACCCTGCTGGACGGGAAAGCCTTCGAGAAGATCATCCAATATGTCCGCAAGGAGCAGCCTTGGCTGCTCATCGTCGGCCGGATCGGCGTGCACAGCGACGAAGACATGGACATCGGCAGCAACACGGAAAACCTGTTGCGCGCCGCCGCCTGCAACGTGCTGGTCTCCAATCGCAAGTACACCCCGCCCATCGACACCCAGGCCGAGTATACGATCGCCTGGACCGAGGAAGCGTTGCGGCGGATGGAGAAGATTCCGGTCTTCGCGCGTGGCGTGGCCAAGACGGCCATTCACCGCTACGCGATCGAAAAGGGCCACACGATCATCAGCAATACCGTGGTGGATTCGGCGGTCGGGCACATCCTGCCGAAGGGCGCGATGGACGCGATGCGGGCGCTCGGCGGGAGCCTGGACGCGGCCGGCATTGACCGGGACAAGATGCAAGCCGCCGATGCCGTGGCCAAAGACCTGATGGGCGGCACGCTCAGCGGCATGATGACTGAGATCGTGCAGGAAAAGCCGACGGTGAGCGCCGGCACCCAGGCCTACCTGGACCGGATGATCCAGACCTATTTCTTCAGCGACGGCTGCGGATACATCGGAAAGGGCGACAAGCCGGTTAAATGCCCCGTCTGCATGGCGGAGGGCACGCGCGTCAAGCAGGTGGACAAGAGCATCGTCGAAGCGGCCGCCAAGTCGGAGGGCCTGTTGGAAACCGAGTTGGCCTACGACGACGTCCCCATGCAGTGGACCAAGGACGCCAAGGAGGCCATCCGATCCGTGCCGGCCGGATTCCAGCGGCGGCGCGCCAAGGCCAAGATCGAAAAAACGGCGCGGAAGCTGGGCATGACCACGATCACGCTCGAGTATGCAGCGCCGATGATCCAGGAAGCGGCGGCCGAGGACTATACCCCGATCTTTGCGAACAAAGGCACCGGCACGGCGCCGACCTCGGCCGAGGCGGACGCTGCGCTCCATGCTGGCCAAGGAAACGGCCACGGCAATGGCCATGGAAACGGGCAGACAACCGGCGGCAACGGAGGTGGCTCGATGTCTTCTCCCTCCACGTTTACCTGGACCCCAGAAGCCCAGCAACGGCTCGAACGAGTTCCGGCCGGTTTCATGCGCGACTGCACCAAGGCCCTGATCCAGAAACATGCCGAAAAGATCGGCGCGGCCACCATCACCATCGAAGTGGCCACCGAGGGCATCGAGCAGGCCAAGGGCACGATGGAAGAAGCGATGAAGACGGGTAACCTCAAGGATATCCTCGAGCGCCTGGGCGTCGGCTCCCAGCCTGGATCCTCGCAGCATGAGTAAGTCCCTTCCGATGTTGAATTTCTCCGCCCTCGCGGGGAAACTCGACTCGCTCGAACAGCAGATCAAACAGTTCGTCACGGCCCCCGGCGCGGCGCCGGGCGACGGACGGACCGTGGACGACTTCAAGCCCTTCCTGATCGCCCTGAACCTCACCCAGCGCTGTAACCTCAAGTGCGACCATTGCTACCTGGACGCCACCACCAAGGCCGGCGGCGGATCGGATGAGCTGACCACGGAGGAATGCTTCCGCCTGATCGACCAGATCGCGGAGGTCAACCGCGGCTGCCTCCTCGTGATCACCGGCGGCGAGCCGCTGACGCGCCCGGACATTCTGGACATCGCGCGCCACGCGGTAGGCCTCGGCTTCATGGTCGTGTTCGGCACCAACGGGATGCTGATCAACGATCGCATGGCCAAGGAGTTGGTGGAGATCG
>JBJTAZ010000240.1:0-15913 GCA_046091085.1 Nitrospiraceae bacterium | reverse complement strand
TCTGGATAGGGGGCCAGCGCCGGAACTGATCCATCCCCACGTATCGGTGACGCTGCCGGATGGTTCCCGCGAGACGATGGCTCTACATGTCATCAACGGGTCGGTGGAGGAGATTAAGGCGCAGTTGCTGGCCAGCGTGGACGCCTTCTTTGAGATCTACGGGGAGTCCTGATCGTGAAGTCTGGAGTAGGCCAGGCCTATGACGGGCCTGGCGGATTGTCGCGATCCCCGCTATCGGGAGAATTGGGGTACAGCCGCTGCATCCGTTCGATGAGCGGCAAGGCTTCGGGCGTACTCGGTCTGGACGGTTCGCTGGGCGGGTGGTCCCAGGTCAGGCGCACGATTCCGGCTTCGCTCAGCAGGCTGCGGATCGTTGCCACCATCGCTTCCAGCGTTACGTTCGTGCCGGTCCGAAGATCCAGGACCCGTTCTTCCCGTTTCGTGGGCGGAGGGCTGTCGTTGACGAGTGCCCAACAGCGATCGAAGATCACATCGCGGGTTGGCTCAGGTACGTTGAGAGACGGCAGGCCGGAGGTGCAGAGCGCGACGACCATCAGCACGAATTGGAGATCGGGCATGTCCGGTTCGTGGACGTCGAGCGATTGCATGTCCGGTCCTTTATCAGACTGAGGTGGGCGAGACAACCGGGGGGCGGGCGGCTTCCAGGTGGGTGCCTCTAAGGATGAGCGGTGGCGAGGGGGGATTGGGAATGGTCACGATCATGCTCATGGGACAACTGCAGACCACGGACGGAGAGCGAGACCTCGCCTGCCCGCTTCCCGAACCGATGACGGTTCGGCAACTCATCCATCGTCAGGGTGAGACCATGGAGCCGGTGCTCTCACTGATGAGGCAGAAGAAGCTTCTGGTTACCGTCAATAAGCGGATTGCCAGCGAGGATACGAGGATTCAGGACGGAGATGCGATCAAGCTGGTTGCGCACGATGGCATGGGGGGGAGCGGTCTGTCTCCAACCTTCTAGACGTGCAGGCGCTCCTTTGCCGCGGGGGCATGAAAAAGGGCCGGCCCCTTTGTGGGGCCGGCCCTTTTAGGTCAGGTGCGACAGCGGGAAATGAATCGGCTGGGTTAGCGCTTTCCGAGGATCGCGTCCTTCGCAGCCTTGGCCACGCGGAACTTCACCACGCGCTTGGCCGGGATCTTGATCGCTTCACCGGTTTGGGGGTTGCGTCCCATCCGAGCCTTCCGGTTCGCCAGAACCAGCTTGCCGATTCCCGGAACCACGAAGGTGTTCTTCGCTTCCTTATAGGCCAAGGTTGCCAGATCATCCAGAAGCTGCGCTGCAGCCTTCTTGGTGATGCCGGCTTTCCCTGCCACGTGATCGGCAATCTGGGACTTCGTCATCGCTTTTGCCATACGGACCTCCTCAATTAGACCATGAAAGGTGAACTGCTAACAGCCTGTATCCGGTAGTTAGGCCTACGGCAACTGGAGTCACGTCTTTAACCACAACGGGGATGACGCATTCGCCAGCTTCCATCAGGTCGGAGGAGAGTGTAGCGAAAGCCCCCAAATGTGTCAACCACAAAAATGCAATATGAATAGGCCGCCAGCGGCGTTTCGCCGTTGCGACTTGAACCAGGGTCGGGCAATGTGTACAGTAGGCCCTGCGTCCTCGGCAGAGGGATGGTGCCTTTCGCAGAGCTCGGAGAGAACGTCAGCAGATGGGAAAAGAGCTTCCGATCATTTCGTCCGGCGCGCAGCCGTCTCAGCCTGAGGAGGCCGAAGCGGTCGTCTATTCCCGCGTGTTCTGCTCGAGGGAAAACTCGCCGCCGCTGCGCCTCCTTCTGGACTTTCTCAAGTCCAAAGGGCAGGTCCCGTTGGTGCCAAAAATGGACCAGGAGGCACTCGACGACTGGGCATGGGTCCAGGTCGGGATCGGGTATCACCGCGAACGGAAGCCGATACAGCTCTTTTGCCTGAGGGACCGCGGGAGCTATCAGGATGCGTTCGAGCAGGAACAGAAGGCATTTCTGGATCGTCTCTCCATCTACGACGACATCGAAGCCCAATTGGCCCGTGAGTATGTGACGCGAGCCCGGTTCATCGCCACCAGCCGGTTCGTCCAAGCTGACATGACCGAAGAGGGGTATGACTTCAACGGCTGGATCCTGGAATTTTTTCAAGAGAACTGCAACGGAATCGTCCACATAGACGGACAAGGTTTTTTTTCGCCAAAAGGTGACCTCATCGTCGACATGCAGGAGGCCGGCTCCGATGTCGATGCGATCCCCGACCACAAGCAGCCATGACCGTCCTGGCAGATGGGCCCCGCCGCTTCATGGTGCGCTGCGACCAATGGTTTGAGCGTGCGCGGGCCTCGGTTCTGGGCAATGTGCCCTGTCGGCGCGGTTGTAGCCGCTGCTGCATCGGTCCTTTTGCCATTACTCAGCTTGATGTCGCCGTGTTGCGTCAGGGAATGGAGGCGCTGGCTCCCTCGGTTCGCCTGGCCATCGAGTCTCGCGCGCGTCGCCAGATAGTCTCGTTCGAGGCCGCATTGCCCCGACTCAAATCGGAGGGTGCGCCCGGCCGGTTGAGCGACCGGGATGTGGATGAACTGGTGGAACGGTTTCGCGACCAGCCGTGCCCGGCCCTAGCCGACGACGGAAGCTGTTTGGTCTATGCATTTCGGCCGGTGACCTGCAGGATGATGGGGATTCCTGTTGAAGCCGACGGATTAGTCGTCGGCGCCTGCGAGGTCCAAATAGCCGTGCCGGTTCAGCGGATTGCCAAGGTCTTGCGCCAGGAAGAGCGGCGATTGGCCGAGCAAGAGCAGGCCGAACTTGACGCCTGCAAGGGAGCGGACATCGGCAAGGGGGAGGAAACGCTCCTGCCCTACGGCTTTCTGCCAGCCGGGAGTCTCCTCGCTGGGTAATCTAGACAGGCTGATCGGCGGTATGATAAGGTCACGGGCGTCGCGCTGAACGGATGCGCCTGTAGCTCAGCGGATAGAGCACTAGCCTCCGGAGCTAGGGGCCACAGGTTCAAATCCTGTCAGGCGCACCATTTTAAGAGAGAAAAGATCGCTCGTCTCGTATAACAAACCCGGTGGGCCGTTAGCTCAGTTGGTAGAGCAGCTGACTCTTAATCAGCGGGCCGTAGGTTCGACCCCTACACGGCCCACCACACCAAACTTCGTTTGATCCGCCGCGTTCGATCAAATCGCGGCGGGTAGTTACTTTGCCACCAGTAGGCTTAAGTTTTTTTCACCCCGCCTTGTTTATCCTCGGCCAGCTTCAGGATCAGATCCCACTCGGTCGGTTGTACCGGTTGCACCGAAAGCCGGGAGCCCTTCCGTAAGAGCTCCATTCCTTTCAGGCCTGGTTCCTGTCTGAGTCGGTCTAACGGCAGCGGCTTGGCCAAGCGCTTGACCAACTGGATATCCACCATGTCCCATATAGGCTTTTAGGGTTTGCTCTTGGGGTCGTAGTGGTGATGCCGTGAGTCGAAGGCGGTGGGGTCGGGATAGGCCTCGCGCACCACCTCCGCGATGCCGACGATCGCCGGCGGATCGGCGTTGCTATGGTAGAACAGCACGAAGTCTCCCGTCCTCATGGCACGCATATAATTGCGTGCTTGGTAGTTGCGCACTCCGTCCCAGCAGGTCTTGCGTCCCGGGGCCGTGTGCAGGTCGTCGATCGAAAACGCACGGGGCTCGGATTTCATCAACCAAAACTGCCCGTCTTTTCCCATGGTTGTTCTCCTTCGGTTTCTTGTTTCTTCCCCGCGACGAGAGGTGCTATTCTTTTCGGCGCTCGACCGGCGGCACAGATCGTGCGGCGTTACTTGGCTCTTCTCGAGCAAGTCTGGACCTTGTCGGCCTTGCTGAGGAATCCTGATGGACCTGTCCCCGACGATCTTCATTCTCTACCAACTCATCAAGTGCGCTGTCTACCCCTTGAGCTGGTTTGTGGCCATTCTTGTCGCGTTGGTCATCCTGCTGTTTCTGCCGCTCTCTCCGAGTCGTCTGCGGTTATTGCGTGGGCTGGCCGTTCTGGCGTTGTGCTTGCTCTTCTCGCTGGGCAATGCATACGTGGCGAATAGTTTGGTCGGGCTGATTGAATCCCAATATCCGCCCTACGATCCGGTATCAGGAAAAGCATTCGACGCGATCGTCGTTCTTGGCGGCGGGGTGGCCGGCAAGGGTACGCTCAGGCCAACCGATGAGCTCTCCGGTAGCAGCCAAAGGCGGACGATTTGCGGAGTGGAGCTTTTTGCCAAATCGCTCGCCCCTCGTATCCTGTTCTCGGGCCGTGGGTGGGCTTTCTCCGGCGACGAACCCTCGGAAGGCGATGTCATGAAAGCGTTCGCGGTGCGGTTTGGCGTGCCGGCTGATGCAATCCTGGTCGAAACACAGTCTCGCAATACCTACGAAAATGCTGTTGAATCCAAGCGGATGCTTGGCGGCGGCTCCATCCTACTGGTTACCTCCGCCGTCCATATTCCTCGGGCCATGGGTCTGTTCAGAAAGCAAGGGTTTGAGGCCACGCCGTTTCCCTGCGGGTATTTGGTCGCGAATCAGCCAGGCGAAGCCTGGAACGGTGACATCTTCGACCTTATTCCGGACATCGGTGCCTTGTCGAGAAGTACCGCTGCGATCACGGAGTTCGTCGGGCTGCTCGTCTATCGGCTGCGCAGGTTGATCTGATCCGTCTGGTAGAAGGGAGGAGGCGTGGGTGGATTCTGGCCATCGGCCATGTTATGGGTCGGTTCGATCATCGGTGTGGTACTCGAGGTGTGCGAGTAGGGCACGGTAGGCTATTTCGCGCACTGTGGCTTTGGAGGCTGTGTCTCGGCCGATGCTGGACTCCAACCATACCTGTTCGCGGACATAGTCTTGGGCGTTGTTGCACAGGGTCCACATCTGATGTAGGAACCCTTCTGGCAACCCGACTTGGACTCCTTCCGACTCGATGCGATCGTCCAAAATGGCCAGGAGATCGGAGAGCGCCTGGTCCGGCCGGTAGGGGGTTGGGGCGAATCCAAAGGACTCATGGGCGCTGGCTTCTTGGCGAGCCTGCTCCACCAAGTCCTGCATATAAGCTCGCAATAAACCGACCAGATGGCCTGTCAACTTCATCTCCATTCTCCTCTCCGCGTGGTGTCCGCCTGGCTGCGACCATTATCGGGAGCGGAGCCGAACCTCGCAAGCGTAAACTGATCAGGCAGGCGCCGGGACAGAAGAGGAGCCTTAATAGGCATCTGCCTGGCGCTTGACCGGTCCGGAGCGCCTCTTCTAAGATGAATCGGCCGGTTACGAGCGAATGTCTGTCGGCCTAGCCTTGCCGACAGGAGATGTGCATGGCGGAAGACCCCGCAATCGAGCGACTTGAGATCTCGGTGCAGACTCCAGCCGGTCCGGTTATGGTTCCCGTGGACGTGCCGGCTCATTTTGTCCCTGTCTCGTCGGTGGTTTCATCCCTGCGCCGCATCGGCGAGGCGGCGCAGGCGCTGGAAGTTCGTCATGCCGCCGAGCGGGGAACGGCGATCTCTTGCAGAAAAGGCTGTGCCGCCTGCTGCCGCATGTTGATTCCCTTATCGGCTCCGGAAGCGTTTGCGTTGGCTGAGGTGATCGAGGCCTGGCCTGCCGAGCGGCGGGAAGCGGTGTTGGCCAGGATGGCGGAGGCCCGCGCGCGGCTGGAGGAGGCTGGAATCCTTTTACAACTCTCTGAGGTGGCCGAGTCGGAACGCCAATTGGACGATGACCATTTCGAGCCGATCAACCGCGCCTATTACGCGCTCCGAATGCCCTGTCCCTTTCTCGTGGATGAAGTCTGCTCGATCTACGACGATCGTCCGGCTGCCTGCCGCGAACTGTTGGTATCGTCGCCGGCCGAGTGGTGTCAGGATATGGAACGAAACCCCGTCAGTCCCGTTCCGATCCCCCTGCGTATCGGGACGGTGTTGGCCCTGCTCTGGTCCGAACTCGCCGGCGGGCCGGTCCGATTCATTCCCTTGCCGTTGGCGTTGGAGTGGGCCGGGCGTCATGCGCAGGAGGGGAGCCGATCCTGGAATGGGCGGGAATTGCTTGAACGTGCACTCGACAAGGTCTGGTGGTATCTGAGCCATGAAGTGGCGGCCCGCCAACGTGCCTCCCACAGCCCGCCACCAGGCGGGCCGAATCCAACGCAGCCCTGACGATTCAATCATTGGTCATTGCCACCCGAGCCAACTCCTATGCCCTCACTGCCTCGATGGATGTATGCCGTGAAAGATCTGGAACGGCGGGAACGGGGCCGGATTGTCGCCGAAGTCATGCAAGTCCGAGGACTGATGCCTCTGTTGATGAAGCCTCGCACTGGGCAACGGTGGACCAAGGACGATCGCCGCGAGATTCGCGGGCACCTGCGCCGGCTGGCTGCCGCGAGCCCGTATGTCGCGGCCTTGATCCTCCCGGCCGCTCCGGTCACGTTGCCGCTTCTGGCTTGGTGGCTGGATCAGCGGCGCATGCGGAGGAACATCCGAGCCGGTTCCCAATCGCCTTCCGTCTGACACTCCGGGTCACTGCCTCTTCCCTGATTGTGCCTCCGCGGCGTTTGCGCTATGATCCGGCCTCGTTTGCACGTGGACGCTGCTGTGCGGGAGGCGCCGCGTGTTATCCGTAAGGAGGACGTGAATCTCATGACGCAATCGGTGTTGGCCTGTTTGGATTTGGAGGGAGTGTTGGTCCCGGAAATTTGGATCAATGTCGCCGAGCGGACCGGCATCGGCGAACTGCGACTGACGACGCGGGATATTCCCGACTATGACGTGTTGATGAAACGCCGCTTGGGTATCCTCGACCGACACGGGCTGCGCCTGCAGGATATTCAAGCTGTGATTGCGACCATGGCGCCGTTGGAGGGAGCCGGCGAGTTTCTGGACTGGCTGCGAGAGCGGTGTCAGCTCATTATCCTCTCCGATACCTTTTACGAATTTGCGTTGCCGCTCATGAAGCAATTGGGCTATCCGACCCTCTTTTGCCATCGGCTGGAAGTCGATGGGACCGGACGGATCACGAACTATTGCCTCAGACAACCGAATCAAAAGCAGGCGTCGGTGATGGCGCTGATGAGCTTGCAGTTTACCGTCGTGGCGGCCGGCGACTCCTATACCGATACCGCCATGCTGACAGCCGCCGATGCGGGCATTTTCTTTCGTCCGCCCGAAACGATCAGTCGGGAATTCCCTCAATTCCCCGTGACTCAGACCTACGCCGAGTTGAAGCAACAATTCTGTTCGGCCGGCGGCCTCCACCCTTAGCGCGAGGTCAGTTGCGACCCGAAGGAGGCGATTTGTGCGATTTGTCGAAACGGCATTGCCCGGCGTGATCCTCGTCGAGATCGATGTTTTCCCCGATGCGCGCGGTCTGTTTTTCGAGATCAGCCATGCCAAGAAATATGCCGAGGGGGGGATCACCGCCCCCTTCGTGCAGTACAATTTCTCCCGCTCCAGCCTCAATACGTTGCGCGGGCTGCACTATCAATTGCAGCAGCCACAAGGCAAACTGGTGACGGTTGTGGAGGGGGCCATCTTTGATGTCGCCGTGGACATTCGGGTGGGATCCCCGATGTTCGGCCGATTCGTCTGCTATGAGCTATCCGTCGCAAACAAACGCCAACTCTATATCCCTCCCGGGTATGCCCATGGCTTCTGCGCACTGACCGATCAAGTCGGCGTGGTGTATAACTGCACGGACTTTTACTCTCCGAAGGGCGAACGAGGGATCCTCTGGAGCGATCCGGCCATCGGGATTCCCTGGCCGGTGAGGCAGCCGCTGCTCTCACCCAAGGATGCCGTGTACAGGACGCTGGCGGACATGGCTGGGGAGTTGCCGGTCTATCGGCCCGCGTGAACCTCAGGCGCCCCCTCCGTCACCCTCGGTCGCCGTTGACGGGTCTCGTGGCAACATAGTATATAAGAGCCATCCCCGATCATTGTGCCGCAGCTTCGGACCGTCAACTCGTCCCAAGCTGGTTGTGTGATACGTAACGCAGCGACAAAGGACTGATGGGCCGCTTCGGCGTCCGATCAGGCACTGACAAAGGAGGAGAATCCCCCATGGGCGACAGCGTACATGTCGGCGAACTGGTGCCGAATTTCGAGATGGAAATATACGATCCGCGCAAGGGTGAGTTCGGAAAACTATCGTTGGATGCGCTCAAGCAGGGCAAGAAATGGACAGTCCTTGTTTTTTATCCCGCTGACTATACGTTCGTCTGTCCCACGGAGTTGGCTGATGTGGCGGACAAGTACAAGGACTTGGCTGCTGCCGGCGCCGAGGTGATCGGGGTGTCGACCGACACCAAGTTTGTCCATATGGCCTGGCAGCGCGAGGAGAAGCTTTTGAAGGGGCTCACATACCCCATGGGGGCGGATCCGACCGGAAAAGTCTCCCGGCTGTTCGGCGTCTACGACGAAGCAACGGGCCTCGCCCTCCGAGGCACCTTTATCATTAACCCGGAAGGCAAACTGGTTGCCTCTGAAGTGAACTTCTACAACGTGGGCCGAAGCGCAGCCGAGCTGCTCCGGAAGGTCAAGGCCAACGTCTACGGCGCGGCGCATCCTGATGAGGCCTGTCCGGCCAATTGGAGCGAAGGTGGAAAAACGCTGAAGCCCGGCGCAGGATTGGTTGGGCGTGTGTCCGAGGCGTTGGGACGGTGACGGTCCTCCTCGCTGCAGGGGACCTCAACACAGCATGATGATGTGGGGGTAAAGATGATTACGATCACGCAGAAGGCCGAGGAGAAGATCAAGGAATTGATGACGGAAGAGAAGGACGTGGTGGGGCTTCGCATTTACGTGCGAGGGGGAGGCTGCCACGGCTATCAATATGGGATGGCCTTCGAGTCGAAAATGGGTGACGACGACACGGTGATCGAAAAAGGGATTGTGAAGGTCATCATGGATTCCCAAAGCGCGCCGCTCTTGAGCGGGGCTGAAGTGGACTATGTGGACAGCGTGCAGGGCTCAGGGTTTTCCGTCAAGAATCCCCAGGCCAAGACCACCTGCGGGTGCGGCAGTTCCTTTAGCGCCTGATCGTTCGGTGGGTTGCGTGTGACGGGGGCTGGGGTCGCGCACCGTGGCGGTCCCGGCCCTTGCTGTTCCTAGTGGAGATGCCATGCCTGAAGTCCGGCTGACCAAACGGATCGAGTTTGCCGCTGCGCATCGGTACGGCCGCAAGGACTGGGATGCGGCGCGCAACCGGGCGGTATTCGGCGCTTGTTTCAACGAACCAGGGCATGGGCACAATTATATGCTCGAAGTCACGGTGGCGGGCGTTGTGGACCCTCAGACCGGCATGGTGGTCAACCTGTACGACCTCAAGCGGGTACTGAAGGAAATCCTGGAGGAGTTCGATCACAAGCATCTCAACTTGGATACTCCCTATTTCGTCGAAAAGATTCCGACCACCGAGAACATCGCATCTGTGCTCTGGGGCGTGCTGGCGACCAGTCCGGAGATCGGCCGTTTGGAGAAGATCAGGCTGTTTGAAGATGACGACTTGTCTGCGGAGTTTGCCGGGATTGACGGACAGGCCAGCCTGACCAAGCGCTACCATTTTTCGGCGGCCCACCGTGTGCCGAGTTCAAGGCCATCTGCGGGGCAGGCCCAAAGGCCGTTCGGCTCGTGTCACGGCCAAAGTTCCCATGGGCATAATTATGTGCTGCACGTGACCGTCCAGGGTCAGATCGATCCGATCACCGGCATGCTCGTGAATATTCCGGCGCTGGATCGTACCGTAGAGGAGCGTGTCCTCCGCCGGTTCGACCATCAGGATCTCGATCGGGATTCCGAACTGGCCGGCCGCCCCACCAGCGGAGAAAATCTGGTTCGGTTCCTCTGGAATTTGTTGGTGAAGACGTTGCCATCCGGCCGGTTGGAGCGGATCGGGCTCTCCGAGACGCGCGGGATGTACTACGAGTATCGGGGGTAAAAACGGCTGGGTCTTAGCTCTTGAGCAGATGGTCGTTGATCAGCGCTGCGAGTTCGTCCGCCTCGACTTTGCCTTCCCGCGTGACCAACAGTTTCCCGTGCGAAAAGAGATGGGTGGTCGGGTAGGTTTCGAATTGATGCCGCTTTTTGATCTCCCGGCAACGGCCCGGCACGTGCATCTTGGCTTTGCCGATCTTGATCGTGGCGAAGCGGGCGGCGGTATCCTGCAGGATCGGGTCATAGGCGGTGCAAGGCTCGCAGGACGCGATGCCGTACGCCACGAGGGCGGCCGGGGCTTGCACGAACTCCTCATAGTTGGCGTCGCTGACGTCTTCGAGTGTTCCGCTCACAAGATCCTCGCTCGTTCAACGGAAAGGCCCGGCGGCGAAGAGTCGTGCACGAGCACTCTCCGCCGCCGGCAGTCCACCATCAGCCGAGCTTCTTGAGTGCCTCGAGAATGTCCTTGTCGTCCCGGGCGACCTTGATTTCCTGGACCTTCACGTAGGCGACTTTCCCGTGCTTGTCGACGATCACCGTCGCGCGCTTGCCGCAGTTCAGCGGCTCGAAGTACAGGCCGTACTTCTTCACGACTTCGCGGTTGAAATCGGCGAGCAACTGCTGTTTGAGCCCCAACGAATCGGCCCAGGCCTTGTGCGAGAAGAAGCTGTCCGTGCTGATCCCGAAGACCACCGCATTCATTTGGTCGAACTTCGGAAAATCGTCGGTCAGGCACTTGTTCTCGCCGGTGCACACGGGGCTCCAGTCCAGCGGGTAAAACGCCAGTACGACATTCTTCTTGCCGCGGAAGTCGCTGAGTTTGATGTCCTTCTGATCCTGATCTTTCAGCGTGAAATCAGGGGCGGTGTCTCCGACTTTTATCTCTGGGGCGACATCGGTGGCCATGGAAATCTCCTCCTTGGATTGAGTTGGGATGAAAGGGCTGTAGCCCGAAAAGCTCTCATTCGTAGCACGCGCTCGGAAAGTTTGTCAATCGGTCCGAAAGGCCTACAATGGCCTCTGGCTAAGGGTCTGTCGCAATGGTTACCAGATGATTTCACGGTACGCGACCGGCCCTTCGGCCGAGGGAAGTGTCCGGTGTTTGGTGATGGACAGGACGATCCCGAGCATCGGCAAGGTAAGCGAGGCCCCGACTTTGGGGACCTGTCCCAACCGGAGGATCTCACCTGCAATGTCGGCGAGTTGCTCGAGGATGGGACGGCTGGACAGACCTTTGGGCCTGAAGACTTCCAACTCATCCAGCCCGAACTTGGCCAGGCCCTTGGTGTGGAATCGGTCCAGGCCCGGGTCATCGGCATCCGCCTGCTCCACGGCGATATGGTCATGGGCCGTGAACCGTGTCAGCGGCCGGTCTTGCCAATCGGAGGGATTCAGATAAGTCTGGGCGCGTAAGTCGTAGGCGGTGCCGCCGGTCAGGAGGGTCATGCCTCTGGCCAGTCGGGCTGCGTGCAGCACCGTGTCGAGGGCCTTGTTCGGCGATGTTCGCGTTACGAGGACTTGGCCGGCTTGGGTATGCCCCCAGGCGAGCGATTCTTGCCAGGCATCGGCCTCGGCTGCGGGGAGGAGCAGCTGGATCGTGGCTTCCCATGGGCCGTGGATTGCGCGGAGGAGCGGGTATGGCTGGGCCATTTCCCCGACCGGTCGAAGGTTGAGGGGGCCTCCATATTCCAGATCGAACCAGATGGCCAGCTCTTCGGGCGCGGGAGGGGCGCCTCGATAGCCGACGACGTATAGGGGCGGAGCGGAAGAGGAGAGCTTGGGTGCCTTGCGGCGGATTTTCACGATTCGCTAGGCGCGGTTTTTCTTGGCCCTGCGACGGTCTTCAGGGTTGAGCGAGCGCTTCCTGATCCGGAGGCAGGTCGGCGTCACTTCCAGCAGTTCGTCTTGGCCGATATACTCGAGCGCATATTCCAGCGTCATGGCTCGGGGAGGCGTCAGGGTCAGGGCTTCGTCCGATCCGGACGCCCGCATGTTGCTGAGCTGTTTGGCCTTGCAGATGTTCACGTCCAAGTCTTCGTCCCGGCTGTTCTGGCCGACCACCATGCCCTGGTACACCTCCACGCCGGGGCCGATGAACAGCGTGCCGCGCTCCTGGATCATGAACAGGCCGTAGGCGTTGCTGGTGCCGTCCTCGAAGGCGACGAGGGAGCCATGGGGAGCCGCCTCAAGAATTTGCTTATCGGCCGGCTCGTAGCGCTGAAAGACATGGTGCATGATCACGGTGCCGCGTGTTTTGGCCAACAGAATGTTCTTGAGCCCGATCACGCCGCGGGTCGGAATGTAGTATTCCAGGTGCATCTCGCCGGCGCTCCCGTCCGACTGGGCGAGCTTCATGTGACGGAGCTGGCCCCGGCGCTGGCCCACCTCTTCAATGACGGTGCCTTGATATTCGGTCGGCACGTCGATGGTCAATTCCTCGAAGGGCTCCGTGAGGACGCCGTTGTCTTCATGGAGAATGACCTCCGGCTGGGAGACCTGGAGCTCGTAGCCTTCCCGGCGCATCTGTTCGATCAGCACCGACAGGTGCAGTTCGCCTCGTCCCGCCACCAAGAACCGATCGGTGCTGTCCGTTTCCTGGACGCGGAGGGATACGTTGGTTTCCAATTCCTTGAACAGCCGCTCGCGCAGATGCCGGGAGGTCAGGAACTTGCCTTCCCGGCCGGCAAAGGGACTGTTGTTCACGGAGAAAGTCATCTGTACGGTCGGCTCGTCGATCGCGACCGGCGGGAGCGCGATCGGCTGTTCCGGGTCGGCGATGGTCTCGCCGATGCTGATGTCGGGAATGCCCGCCACCGCGACGATTTCGCCCGCCTCGGCCTTCTCCACTTCGGTCCGTTCCAGACCCGAGAAGACGGCGAGTTCCGTCACCCGTCCGTTGACCTGGGTCCCGTCTCGTTTCATCTGGGCGACGGTTTGGCGTTTGGCGATCGAGCCGGACAGGATTTTCCCGATGCCCATCTTGCCTTTGTAAGGATCATAGGCCAGGGCAAGCACCAGCATTTGCAGCGGAGTGTTGATTTTGATGGCGGGCGCCGGGATCTGCGCGAGGATCGTCTCCAGCAGCGGAGTAATATCGGTGCCGGGCTTGGCAAGATCCAGGGTCGCGGTGCCGTTGATGGCCGAGGCGTAGACGATCGGGAAGTCGAGCTGTTCGTTGGTGGCTCCCAGGTGGACGAACAGGTCGAACGTCCGGTTGAGGACGTCGTCCACCACGGCATCGGGCCGGTCGATTTTATTGATCACCACGATGGCCTGGTGTCCGATCGCCAGGGCCTTGCGCAACACGAACGGGGGTTGCGGCATGGGGCCTTCCTTGGCATCCACCAGCAGGAGTACCCCGTCCACCATCCGGAGGGTCCGTTCGACCTCGCCCCCGAAATCGGCATGGCCCGGGGTGTCCACGATGTTGATCTTCACGCCCTGGTAGGTGACGCTGGCGTTCTTCGCGCGGATCGTGATGCCTCGTTCCCGCTCCTGATCCATGGAGTCCATGATTCGCTCGCCCATGTCGTTGATCTTGCGATGGACGTGGGTTTGCCTCAGGACGGCATCCACCAGGGTGGTCTTGCCGTGGTCCACGTGGGCGATGATGGCGATGTTCCGGATATCCTGCCGCCGGTCGGACAGAGGGCGGTGACCGGCTTGTGGCGATACGGGTGTCGTGGGTACTGCGGTCTGTTGGTCCATGGACGCGTAAGCCTTTCAGCAAAAAAAGACGCCGCACGAAGGCGGCGTTGTTGATCAGTATACGCGAAGACTCGGCGCAAATACAAGCGGAGTGCCTGGCAAACAGCCGGAATCGGCCGAATGAATCGCCTGGCTCAGCTTGAGTTTTGCAGGACTGCATTGTATGGTAACCCATCGCCCGCCGCGACGTTTCCCCTTTGTGGAGTGTGATGGTGGAGTCCTCTGTCTATGCCCGCTCCTAGCCTCGGCATGGCCCCTCGGCGTCCCCCTCGGCGCTGGGGACGAGCCCTGCTATTGTTCGTGGTCGCGGCCGTGGGGCTCATGGCCGGCATTCTCGCCGGCGCCGTGTGGTATGTCTCGCAAGACCTGCCGTCCCTCGATTCCTTGCAAGGGTACCAGCCCAGTCAGGTGAGCCGGGTCTATTCGGACGATCACCAGATCATCGGGCAGTACTATGTCGAGCGGCGGATCCTGGCCACGCTGGACGATGTGCCCCCCTCGCTGGTCAATGCCGTCATTGCGGTGGAGGATGCGCGGTTCTTCGAGCATCCGGGGCTCGATGTGGTCGGGATTCTGCGGGCCGTTTGGACCAACCTCCGCCGCGGGGGGAAGGTCGAAGGGGCCAGCACTATCACGCAGCAGTTGACCCGCTCGCTCTTTCTCTCGCCGGAACGGACCTATGGCAGAAAGATCAAAGAGTTGATCCTGGCCTACAAGATGGAACTGGTCCTGACTAAGGAGCAGATTCTGGAGCTGTACCTCAATCAGATCTACTTCGGCCAGGGGGCCTACGGGGTCGGCGCGGCGGCTCAGACCTATTTCGGCAAGGAATTGCGTGAGTTGACCGTGGCCGAGTCGGCCCTGCTCGCCGGTTTGCCCAAGTCTCCCAACAACTATTCGCCCACCAAAAATCCCGAGCGCGCCAAACGCCGGCAGGAGCACGTGCTGGTCCGCATGGAGGAGGCGGGATTTCTGACGGCCGAACAGCGCGAGGAAGCGGCCGCCCAGGCGCTCGTCTTCCGGCGCCAGGTCTCCGAGCAGATCGCGCCGCATTTCATCGAGACGGTTCGGCTGCATCTGGTTTCGCAATATGGAGAGACGATGGTCTACAAGGGGGGGCTGTCGGTCTCCACCACGCTCAATGTGGACATGCAAAAGGCAGCCGAACGGGCGGTCGCCAAAGGATTGCGCGAGCTGGACAAGCGGCAGGGGTGGCGAGGGCCTATCGGCAAACAAGATCCAACGGCCGCGATGGACACGCCGACCGTTCCGGCGCCCGTGCTGCATGAAGGGGACTTGCTGCAAGGGGTGGTGACAAAAATGGCCAAGGACTATGTGGTCGTGCAGGCCGGGCCGACCGCCGGGAAACTGGCCTTTGACGACATGGCCTGGGCCAAGCGTCGGTTGAAGGGCAGGGATCCGAGCAAGGACGCGACGACGGTCCAGAACATCAAGACCCTGCTCAAACCGGGGGACGTGATCGAGGTGGCAGTCAAGAAGCTGGACAAGGACGGTCCGCAATTCCGGCTGGAACAGACCCCGATTGTGGAAGGCGGCTTGGTGGCGATCGATCCGCGGACCGGGGCGATCAGAGCCATGGTCGGGGGGGTGGACTTTGCGCGGAGCGAGTATAACCGGGCGGTTACGGCCCACCGGCAGCCTGGTTCCGCCTTCAAGCCGATCATCTACGCCACGGCGATGAGCGAGGGCCTGAGCCCGGCCACGCCGGTGCTGGATGCGCCGGTGGTGTATAAAAACGAAGACCCGGAGAAGACCTGGAAGCCGGAGAATTATGAGAAGAAGTTCTTCGGCTTGACCAGCTTGCGCGAGGCGTTGATCCACTCCCGCAACGTGGCCACGGTGCGCCTGCTGGACCGGATCGGCGTCAAGCCGGTCATCGAGTTCGCCAAGACCCTGGGAATTACCAGCCCCCTGAACCACGATCTCTCGCTGGCGTTAGGCTCATCCAGCGTGACGTTGGTGGAACTGACGTCGGCCTACGGGGTCTTCGCCAACCAAGGGATGAAACTTGACCCGTACATGGTGACCAGGGTCGAAGATTCCAGCGCGCAGGTGCTGGAGCAGACGCTGTTTGAGCCACGCCAGGTCCTGACGAAGGAGACGGCCTACCTGATTACGAATGTGCTGGAGGATGTGATCCAGCGGGGTACGGGGCAGGCGGCTAAAGTCATCGAGCGGTCCGTCGCCGGCAAGACCGGGACGACCAACGATTATACCGATGCCTGGTTTGTCGGCTATACCCCGAATCTGGTCG
>JBJTAZ010000239.1:0-6521 GCA_046091085.1 Nitrospiraceae bacterium | reverse complement strand
GTATTTGAGCAAGGGCAGCGGCGTGATTGTGGACGGCCGGCTACAGCAGCGCCGGTGGGAAACCGAAGATGGGCAAAAACGCAGCAAGCATGAGGTCGTCGCGCAGACCGTCAACTTCCTGCCCAAGCGGCAGGAGTCGGGCGGCGAGACGGTGCACGCGGACGAGCCGGGCTACGAAGAAGACATTCCCCAATAACTGATTGTTCATTGGATTGACAACGGAGGGATCGAGTGGAGCGAGGACGGTTATTTCAGCGCCGGCGAGTCTGCCGGTTCTGCCACGAGAAAATGCCGATCGATTTTAAAGATATCGGCCTCCTGCGAAATTTTCTCACCGAGCGGGGTCGGATCGTCCCACGCCGGATTTCCGGCAATTGCATGGGGCATCAGCGAGAGCTGACGATTGCGATCAAGCGTGCACGCGCGATCGCCATGCTGGCCTTTGCCGAGGAGCGGTAGGTACGACGCCGGCGGGCGCCTGTGTGGCGTCCCCCTGCGGCGTGAATTTCCGGCGAGGGCCGAGTCGCGAGCGGTCACGGTGCGTCAAGGAGGCGTGACGAGTCCCATGGCGTTACCCAACCCGCACCTCTCGGAAATTCCGGCTGAAGGGTTGCAGCTGACCTGTGCGGCGCAGCCTGACGAACTCCAGCTGGACCCAAGTGACGTCCGTGTGCACGGCGACCTGACCCTCATGGTCGAGATCGCCAAGGTCGGCAGCACCGTGCACGTGAGCGGCGAACTGAGCGGGGCGTTCATACGCCAGTGCGTACGCTGCCTGGTTGAGTTCGACGAGCCGGCCCGCATTCCGTTCTCGGCCGACTATCGGGGCGAAGAGCCGCCAGCCAAGCCCCAGCCGAAACGGGCGAAGCCGCGCAGCGAAGAGGATGACGCCGACGCCGAAGCGGCCGCTGTGGAGGCGGAGGATATCTACCCGTTGGTGGGAGAGCGGCTGGAACTGGCCGAGATGCTGCGGGAGCAGATCATCCTGGCGACGCCGATGCAGCCGCTCTGCCGTGAAGATTGCCGAGGACTCTGCCCGATCTGCGGGCAAGATTTGAACGAGCGCCAATGCGACTGTCCCGAGGAGCGGCAAGAGAGTCCATTTACGGTCTTGCGAAAGTTGACGGAGAACAGACCCAATCGCCCCGATGCATGAAGAATGAGTCGAGCCGCGATCAACGAGTGAGGAGCCACGATGCCAAATCCAAAACATAAGCTATCCAGAGCCAGGCGGGACAAACGGCGGACGAGCAAGTCCAAGATTACGCCTCCCGGCTTGTCGGTGTGTCCGCAGTGCCATGAACCCAAACGCCCACACTTTACCTGCCTCAACTGCGGGACTTACAAGGGCCAGGCGGTCATCGCTGTCGAAGAGTCCTAGGGAGATGCTGAAAAAGGCCTCCAACTTCGTTCTCGGTCGCCCGTCTCCATGCGGCGTACCGAACCACGTACGCTTCAGTTGTCGGACTTCCTGCGGCCTTGGTGGCCGACCTTTTTAAGCATCCCCCAATTTCTGGGCACATTTCACGCGTTGATATCATGAAGATCGCCATAGATGCGATGGGCGGGGACTTCGGACCGGCTCCGAACGTCGAAGGCGCCCTGCAAGCGGCCAAGGAGCTGGCTCTCGACGTGGTCCTGGTCGGGGACGAGCCCCAAATCCGTGACCAGTTGCGCCGGTTGGGTGCGTCCGACGATCGCCGCTTGACGGTCGTCCATGCGTCGCAAACCGTCGGCATGCACGAATCCCCCGCCCTGGTGGCCCGCAAGAAACGGGACTCCTCGATCTGGGTGGCCACGGAACTGGTCAAAGCCGGTGAGGTCAGCGCGGTCGTGAGCGCCGGCAACACCGGGGCCAGCATGGTGGCGGCCTTCTTCATCCTGGGCGTGATCAAAGGCGTGGAGCGTCCGGCCATCGCGGTCAGCTTGCCCACGCTCGACGGCATGGCCGTCATGCTGGACGTGGGCGCGAACGTGGACTGCAATGCGCAACATCTGCACCAGTTCGGCCTGATGGGTAACGAATACGGGAAGTCCGTGTTCGGCAAATCCAACCCGCGGATCGGCCTGCTCAGCATCGGGGAGGAGGACAGCAAGGGCAACGAGGTCACCAAAGAAGCGTTCAAGTTGCTCAAGGCCAGCCCGATCAATTTCGTGGGGAACGTCGAAGGGCGTGACGTCTACAGCGGCGGTGCCGACGTGATCGTCTGCGATGGTTTCATCGGCAACGTGGCGCTCAAGATCTCCGAAGGGCTGGCGGATACGATCAAGAAGCTGCTGCTCAAGGAGATCGCCGGTTCCTTCCTGGGGCGGCTTTCGTATCCCTTCATCGCCGCGCCGTTGCTGCGCCTTCGCCGGCGGATGGACTATGCGGAATTCGGCGGCGCGCCCCTGCTCGGGGTCAATGGGGTCACCATCATCTGCCATGGCCGCTCGTCCGCCAAAGCCATCAAGAACGCCATTCGCCGGGCCAAGGGGCTGGTGGACAGCTCCGTGAACCAACTCATCCAGCGCGATATCGAAGAGAGTCTGGCTCAGCACGAACGGGCTACCAATCCGGAGACGTCCGCGTGAGAACCCGCATCCTCGGCACCGGATCGTACGTGCCGGAGCGGGTGATGGCGAACGCCGACTTGGAACGGATGGTGGCGACGTCGGATGCCTGGATCATGGAGCGGACCGGCATCAGCGAGCGTCGCATCGCCGCGCCGGGCGAAGCCTGTTCCGACCTCGCAGTGAAAGCCGCGGAGCGGGCGCTGACGGCGGCCGGTGTGACGGCCGGCGACCTAGACCTGATTCTCCTGGCAACCTGCACCGGCGATTATCCCATCCCCTCTACGGCCTGCCTCGTCCAGCATCGTCTAGGGGCTGCCCGCGCGGCGGCCTGCGACATTTCGGCGGCCTGCTGCGGTTTTCTCTACGCCCTTGGCGTGGGGGATGCCTATGTCAGGACCGGCACGCGGCACGTGCTCGTCATCGGGGCCGAAGTCATGTCGGCGGTAACCGACTGGACGGATCGCAATACCTGCGTGCTGTTCGGCGACGGTGCCGGCGCGGCGGTCCTGGGTCTCTCGGACAACGACCGGGGCATTCTTTCCTCCCACCGCCATTCCGACGGCGGGCTGTGGGACCTGATCGCGGTGCATGGCGGCGGATCGCGGATGCCGCCATCGGACAAGATGGTGGCGGAGCGGCAGCAGTACATCAAAATGAAAGGCAACGAAACGTTCAAGGTGGCGGTCAAGACGCTGGAAGACAGCGTTCGCGAAGCCCTGACGGCCAACAATCTGACGGTGGCAGACCTGGACTTGCTGGTGCCGCACCAGGCGAATCTGCGGATCATCAAAGCCGTGGCTTCCCGACTGGATCTCCCGCTGGACAAGGTGATGCTGAACCTGGAGCGTTACGGCAACACCTCGGCCGCCTCCATTCCGCTGGCGTTGGATGAAGCGGTCAAAGCGGGGCGGCTCACAGAGGGGAGCGTGGTGTTGATGGAGGCCTTCGGAGCCGGTCTGACCTGGGCTTCGACTCTGGTCCGGTGGTGACAAAGCCGTCAGTCGTCGGCGGTCAGCATGCGGTCATCAGCGGTCGACTTACGGATATCGAGCGACAATCTTTTCCAGTTTGCTGAAGGCAGATTGCTGATGGCTGACCGCTCTTTTTCTCGTTGACAATGGAAACCAATTCCCTCATATCATACCCCGCTATGGCTCCCGGAATCGGGTTGGTATTTCCCGGCCAAGGGTCGCAGTCGGTCGGGATGGGACGGGCGTTGCACGAGGCCCATCCGGCTGTCCGGAAGGTGTACGAGGAAGCGGGAGCGATCCTTGGATACGACGTTGCCGCGCTGTGCTTCGACGGACCGGCTGACCGCCTCAACCTGACCGAGTACACACAGCCCGCCCTGCTTACGGCCAGTATCGCGGCCTATCGCCTTCTTGAACCAGTGGGTTTGCGGCCCGTGGCGGTGGCCGGCCACAGTCTCGGCGAATATTCCGCGTTGGTGGCGGCTGGAGGAATCGGTTTCGGCGCGGCCGTGGGG
This sequence comes from Nitrospiraceae bacterium, assembly GCA_046091085.1. Lineage (GTDB taxonomy): Bacteria > Nitrospirota > Nitrospiria > Nitrospirales > Nitrospiraceae > SYGV01. Next base: position 2,479 of record JBJTAZ010000239.1, on the reverse strand, counting down.
CTGGTCCAGAAGCGGGGTCGATACATGGCCGATGCGGTGCCGCCGGGCAGCGGATTGGTGGCCGCCATTTTGGGGCTGGACGGCGACACGGTGAAGGCCGCCTGCCGGGAGGCCTCGGCCGTCGGTGTCGTGGCTGCGGCGAATTTCAATTCTCCCGGCCAGGTGGTGATCGCCGGCGAGAAGACGGCGGTCGAGCGGGCGATCGAACTGGCCAAGGCCAAGGGATGCCGGAAGGCGATTCCACTGCCGGTCAGCGTGCCCGTGCATACGCCGCTCTTGCAAGCGGCGGCGGATCGGCTGGCGAAGGATGTGGCGGCGGTGGCTTGGTCGGATCTGGCGACGCCGCTGATCAACAATGCGGAGGCACGGGCCTTGCGCACAGCCACGGAGGTCCAGGCGTCGCTGATTCGGCAGCTCCCTTCGTCGGTGCTGTGGGAGGACTCAGTTCGGGCCATGGGCGGGATGGGGGTCACGACCTTCATCGAAGTGGGACCTGGGACGGTGCTGTCGGGGCTGATCAAGCGGATACTCCCTGACGCCGTCACGTTGAACGTCAACGATCCGAAATCACTGGACACGACGTTGAATGTATTAAGCGTAAAGCGTGGAGCGTGAAGCGCATCACAGAATGCGAGCGACGCTTCGCGCGATACGGTTCATCAACGACGAGGGTGTAGCGAATGTCACTTGAAGGAAAAACGGCCATTGTCACCGGCGCGGCCCAGGGCATCGGCCGAGCCATCGCCGAAACGCTGGCGCAACATGGGGCGGATGTCGTCGTGGCGGACCTGGACCCGGGCCGGTCACAGGACACTGTCGCGGCGATCATCAAGCTCGGCCGCCGGGCGCTCAATGTGAAAGTGAATGTGGCCGACTTCGCCGACGTGAAGGCCATGGTGGATCACGTGGTGAAGGAGTGGGGCAAGATCGACATCCTGGTCAACAACGCCGGGATTACGCGCGACGGGCTGTTGCTACGGATGAAAGAAGAGGATTGGAACTTGGTCTTGCAGGTGAACCTGAACGGTACGTTCCACTGCACCAAGGCCGTCCTGTCGCCCATGACCAAGCAACGCTACGGCCGGATCGTCAACATCGCCTCCATCGTCGGAGCCATGGGGAATGCCGGCCAGGCCAACTACGCCGCGTCGAAGGCGGCGGTGATCGGGTTTACCAAGACGGTGGCGCGGGAATATGCGAGCCGGGCGGTGACCGTCAATGCCGTGGCGCCGGGATTCATCGACACGGCCATGACACAGGGTTTGCCGGCGGATGTGAAAGAGACGTTGCAGAAGCAAATCCCATTGGGGCGGTTGGGGCAACCGACGGACGTGGCGGAAGCGGTCAGCTTTCTTGCGTCCGATGCGGCGGGGTATATTACCGGACAAGTCCTGCACGTGAACGGCGGCATGCTGATGGCCTAACGCGATTGAGGCGATGCACTGGCGCCGGTCTGCGGGGCAGCGCCTTTTCGCAGCGGCGCGTTCGAGTATAAAGGAGGAAGAGCATGGGTGAGGAGGTCAAAAAACCGATGGCGACCGAGAACCGAATCAAGAAAATCATTGCCGAGCAATTAGGCGTGGAGGAGGACGAAGTGGTGCCGGAAGCTTCGTTTGTGGACGATCTCGGAGCCGACTCGCTCGACACCGTCGAACTGGTGATGGCGTTTGAGGACGAGTTCGATATCGAAATTCCCGACGAGGATGCCGAAAAGATCCTGACGGTCGGTCGGGCGATGGAGTACATCAAGGAAAAGATGTAACGAGGGCTTTCGCGATACGATGAACGAACGCGCGCGCAGACGAGTCGTGGTGACCGGACTGGGGGTGATTACGCCTCTCGGGACCGGCCTGGAAAAGACTTGGTCGGCGATTTGCGCGGGCGTCTCCGGCATCCGCCGCATTACCCGCTTCGACCCCGCCAGCCTGCCGGTGCAGATCGCCGGCGAAGTCCGCGATTTCGATCCGGCCGATTACATCGAAAAAAAGGAAATCAAAAAGATGGACACGTTCATCCACTATGCCGTCGGCGCCAGCCGGATGGCCGTGGAGGACGCGGGGCTGAAGATCGGCCCCGAGAACGCGGACCGGGTCGGCGTTTATATCGGCGCCGGAATCGGCGGCCTGCCGGGGATCGAGCATTACCACGATGTGCTCAAGGAAAAGGGGCCCGATCGGGTCTCGCCGTTTTTCATTCCGATGGTGATCATCAACCTGGCCTCCGGCCAAGTGGCGATCCGTATCGGCGCGCGCGGTCCCAACTCCTGCGCGGTGACCGCCTGCGCGACCGGCAACCACTGCATCGGCGACGCGTTTCGCCTGATCCAGTGGGGTGAAGCGGATGCGATGGTTGCGGGCGGGACGGAAGCGGCGCTCACGCCCTTGTGTGTCGCCGGGTTTGCGGCGGCCCGCGCCCTGTCGCGGCGAAACGATGAACCGGAGCGAGCCAGCCGTCCCTTCGACAAGGATCGGGACGGGTT